>JAYRLF010000006.1:0-28108 GCA_041905385.1 Allosphingosinicella sp. | reverse complement strand
GGGGAGCGGGCTGGTGCCGCCTCGAAATGCGTTCTTGCGCGCATTTCCAAACAGGCTCTCAGATCAGGTAAATCACCACATAAGCGATGCAGCTTCCGACCAGGCCGGCGAGGAAGATGCGATAGGCGTAGGACAGCATCCGATATTTCTTGTTCTGGAGGACGCAGCCGGCCTGATGGATGTCGCGCGCCATTGTCCGGTACATGAGGTCCTCGCTGCGGATGCGGCCCATCACCTCCTCGATGAACTCGTCCTCGCCCATCCGGCTGAAGACGCCGAAGAACAGGATATTGCGCTCGCCGGTCGGCGTGCGCTTCTTGGTCATCGGCAGCACCGTCAGGATCGCGCAGATCGCCGAGAGGAAGGCCGCCCCGCCGAGGATCAGCAGCGGAATCGGCGCTCCGCCGCTGCGCGCCTGGCCGATCGTGATCGTGAAGATGACGAAGGTCGCGCCCATCAGGATGCTGGCCTTGGTGTCGGCCATGGCGGACAGCTGGAGCTGCGCCAGCTGGGCGGTGCGCATCAGATGCGCGGCATTGGCGGGAAAGACGACCGACTTCGGCCCGTCCGGTTGATCAGCCACCCAAAATCCCCCTGCACATAGGTCGAATCGTCATCGCACGGTCAGACCGGCCTTGCCAAGCGGACGCCCCTTTTCGGCCCTAATCGCTTGGCACTCGTTGGTTGGAGACCTAAAGGGCGAGCCATGACCGACAGAGACGAGACCTTCGACAAGGTCGCCAAATTGATCGCGCCCTTCAACCAGAAGGGCGTCGAGCTGACCGATGCCACCAGCTTCGCCGGCGACCTCGAGTGGGACAGCCTGGTGGTGATGGACTTCGTCGCCTCGGTCGAGGACGAGTTCGACATCCTGATCACGATGAACATGCAGGCGGAGATCGAGACGGTCGGCCAGCTCGTCGACGCCGTCGAAAGCCTTAGGAACGAGGGATGAGCAGCAGCGCCGCCACTGCCGGCGCGCCCGCCCAAGCGGACGCGCCCGTCGACCTTTTCAGCAAGTTCGATCCGCTCATCGCCCAGCGCGAGGGCCTGCTCGCCACCGGCGTCAAGGATCCGTTCGGCCTGGTGATGGAGAAGGTGCTGTCGCCGACCCGGGCGATCTGCAACGGCCGCGAGACGATCCTGCTCGGCACCTACAATTATATGGGCATGACGTTCGACGACGACGTCATCGCCGCCGGCAAGAAGGCGCTTGACGAGTTCGGCTCGGGCACGACCGGCAGCCGCGTCCTCAACGGCACCTATATCGGCCACAAGGCCTGCGAGGACGCGCTCAAGGACTTCTACGGCATGGATCATGCCATGGTCTTCTCGACCGGCTACCAGGCCAATCTCGGCATCATCGCGACGATCGCCGGCAAGGACGACTATATCGTCCTCGACATCGACAGCCACGCCTCCATCTATGACGGCTGCGCGATGGGCGACGCCCAGATCGTTCCGTTCCGCCACAACGACATTTCCGCGCTCGAGAAGCGCCTTGCCCGCATTCCGGCCGGCGCCGGCAAGCTGGTCGTGCTCGAGGGCGTCTATTCGATGCTCGGCGACGTCGCCCCGCTGAAGGAGATGATCGCCGTCTCCAAGGCCGCAGGCGCGATGGTGCTGGTCGACGAGGCCCATTCGATGGGCTTCATCGGCCCCAACGGCCGCGGCGTCGCCGAGGAGCAGGGCGTGCTCGACCAGGTCGACTTCGTGATCGGTACCTTCTCGAAGAGCGTCGGCACCGTCGGCGGCTTCTGCGTCTCCAACCATCCCAAGTTCGAGATATTGCGGCTGGTCTGCCGGCCCTATGTGTTCACCGCCTCGCTGCCGCCGAGCGTCGTCGCGACCGCGGCGACCTCGATCCGCAAGCTGATGCACGGATCGAACAAGCGCGCCCATCTCTGGGAAAATTCGAAGCGGCTCCACGCCGGCCTCAAGGCGCTCGGCTTCCAACTCGGCACCGACGTGCCGCAATCGGCGATCATCGCCGTGATCATGCCCGATCTCGAGCGCGGCGCGGCGATGTGGGAAGCGCTGCTGACCGAAGGCCTCTACGTCAATCTCGCCCGGCCGCCCGCGACCCCGGCGAACATGACCCTTTTGCGCTGCTCGCTCTGCGCCGAGCATAGCGACGAGGAAGTGGGCGAGATCCTGGCGATGTTCGAGCGTGCTGGCCGCGCCGTGGGCGTTATTGGATAGGTTCCGCTGGCGCGGATCGCACGCACCAAGATCAAAAGTGCCGTCAGCCGAAAGCCAAATGCGCTGCGACGAGTCGCGTTAACCTCTCGCGCCTTTCCAACGGCTTGCGCATCCTCTAATCTCGCCGTCATGGCGGTGGAGGCGAATGAGCGCGCCGACGAGGGGGCGCCATCGAGCTGGCGTGCCTTGTGGATCAGTGCGGGCGCGCTGTTGGCGACGCTTGCCCTCGCCGGCCTCATCTTCATGGTCACCCTGTCGAACCGGGCGCGCGACGACGCGATCGGCTGGGAGCGGCGCACCTATGAGGTGGTCGTGCTCACCCGCACGATCGGCGCCTCGATCGCCCAGTCCGAAGCCGCGCTCGGCCGTTATGTCCTCGACGAGCAGCCGCGCACCGGCGCGGATTATTACAGCGAATGGCGACGCGCCGTCTGGCAGACCGGGCAGCTCGAGCGGCTGATCCGGTCCGATGCCGCCCAGCGCCGGCGCGTCGCCGAGCTGCGGGAGCTGCTTGAGCGGCGCAATGGCGAACTCACGCCGGCTGCAGCGGCCGCCCGGCGGCGCCAAGGGACCGACGGGCCGGCTTTGCTCTACCAGGCCTCCTCCTCGCCGACCTTGCCATCACTGCGCTCCAAGCTCGACGAGATCGCAAGCGCCGAACGTGCCAATCTGAGCACGCGGATGCGGGAAACCCAGGGCCTCGTCACCCGCGCCGATACCTATACGGAATGGCTCGGCTGGATCGCGATCCTGGTCGCCTTGGGCGCGATGGGGCTCGCCTTCCTGACCTGGCGCGCGTTCCAGGAGGGCATGTTCGCCCGCCGGGAAGCCGAGGCGCAGGGCTTGCGCGCGCTCGATCTCGAGGCCGCGGTCGAGGCCCGTACCGGCGAGCTGCGCGAGGCCAATGAGGCCCTGAAGCGCGAGGCCGCCGACCGCGCTGCCGCCGAGGCGCAGCTACGCCAGGTGCAGAAGATGGAGGCTGTCGGCCAGCTCACCGGCGGCATCGCCCACGACTTCAACAATATGCTCGCGGTGGTCGTCGGCGGCCTCGATCTCGCCCGCCGCAAGCTGCACGGCCCGCGCCGCGAGGTCGAGTTTCATCTCGACAGCGCGATGGAGGGCGCGACCCGCGCCGCCGCCTTGACCCGGCGCCTGCTCGCTTTCGCGCGGGCCGAGCCGCTGCTGCCCGAAGCGGTGGCACCGTCGGAGCGGGTCGAAGGCATGCTCGAGCTGATCGACCGCGCGATCGGCGAGCGGATCCAGGTCCATACCCGATTCGCAAGCCAGCCCTGGCACGTCTGGGCCGATCCGGCCCAGCTCGAAAACGCCATTTTGAACCTCGCCGTCAACGCGCGCGACGCGATGGACGGCGTCGGCGAGCTCGTCATCGAGGTCGAGAATGTCGTCCTCGGCGACAGCGAGATCGACGATCTGCCGGGGGGCGACTATGTCCGCATCACGGTCGGCGATACCGGCGCCGGCATCGCCCCGGAGCATATCGAACGGGTGTTCGAGCCCTTCTTCACCACCAAGCCGGTCGGCAAGGGCACCGGCCTCGGCCTCAGCCAGATCTTCGGCTTCGCCCGCCAGTCCGGCGGCCATGCGACGATCGCCTCGACGGTCGGCGAAGGGACCCGCGTCTCCCTGTTCCTGCCGCGCTCGGCCGGTGCCACCGCCCGGGCCGCCGAACGGCTGGCGACGCCGGCGCCGAAATTGGATCCGGTCTCGATCCACCGCGGCGCCGTCCCGCTCGTCGTCGAGGACGATCCGCGCGTCAGCCGCTCGACCGTCGCCGCGCTCGAAGAGCTCGGCTATTGCCCGATCGCCTGCGGCAGCGGCCTCGAGGCGCTCGACATCCTCGCCACCGATCCGTCGATCGATGTCGTCATTACCGACGTGATGATGCCGGAAATGACCGGAACCGAGCTCGCCGCGGCAATGCGCCTGCGCGGCTTCGCGGCGCCGATCCTCTTCGTCACCGGCTATGTCGGCGAGGCCGGCGATGCCGAGGATCTGTCCGGCGGCGACCTGCTGCGCAAGCCGTTCACGGTCACCGCGCTCGCCGCCGCCGTCGAGACCGCGCTGGCCCGCGGCGCTACCGGATCGCCCCTCGCCTCCACAGACGAGGCAGCAGAGTAAGCGCCCCCAGGATCGGCCAGCGCCGCTGCCACGGCCGGATAACGATCTCCGTGCCGGCATGGCGATTAATCTTCCAGGCCAAATAGTCGACGCCGCCGGCGAAGGTGGTGGTCGCCTTGGCAAGCCGGACCAGCGTCAGCACCTTGCCCCGGCGCGCGCGGCGCACCCATGCCGAGGCGCTGGCGCGGCCGCCCGCATCGGGCACGCCTTCGGCGAGCACGGCGGCGCCGATCCGCCGGTAGCGCTCGATATCGGCATCGACGATCGACTCCGACCGGTTGGCGCGCTCGGCGCGCAATTCCGCGCCATAGGTCAGCGCGAAGCCTGACCGGAACACGGCCAGCGGATCGTCACGGCCTGCGTCCATCGTCGGTTGGGTCAAGGCGAACAAGGTGGCCGGCGCCGCCGCGATCGCTTTCACCGCCGTGTCGCGCGCCGCCTCGTCGCGGGCCCAGACTAGGCGCGAGGGCTGCGCGAACCGTGCCCAGACCGAGACGCTGCCGGCCTCCAGCCCGCATAAGCGCGCGAAGTCGGCCTCGCTCAGCACCGCATATTTGGCGATCAGGCCCTCATGCCGGAACGGGAAGACATTGGGCGGCACCGCATTGTTGGCGATGGTCAGCCATTTGCTGCGATAGGCGTCGCGATAGTCGGAGACGATCAGGTAGAAATCGAGCATCAGCCCGTCGAGCTCGCGCTGTCGGAGGCAGGATCCGTAGAACAGGACCGCGCGCGCCGCGCCTGGGTATTCGGCGGCGAGCGACGCGGCCATGGCGGTGACGCGCGGATCGACCGGCTCGGCGAGCTCGGCGGCAATCAGGTGCTGAAGCCGATCGGCCATAAGCCCTCGAAGGGACGAAACGCGACGAGCTTAGGCGGCGAGGCGCAGGAACGGAACCGGCGAGGTCGGCCTCAGCACAATCGGCCGATCGATGTCGGCCTCGAACAATTCGCCGTCGAGGATCACGCTCGACCGGCTGCCCTCGATCCTGATCTCGTCGCCGCGCTCGAGATGGACGCCGTCGAGCCGGTTGAGCCCGAGCCGGCCGCGGACCGCGGCGACCAGGGCGCGGACCAGAGCCGGAATGCTGCGCTCGATCAGCAGCAGCTGCATCGAGCCGACCTTCTGGGTGGAGCCGGGCATGCTGCCGCTGAACAGGAGCCGCTGCAGCGTCGTCACCATCAGGAAGGCGAATTTGCCCTGGCGGACGCCGCTGCGCATCACCGAAACGGTGAGCGGCCGCGGCGGCTCCGGCAGGAAGCGCGCCTCTCGGCCGATCGCCACGGCGAGCAGGCCGAGGATCAGGGTCAGCCCGTGCGCGAGCCAGTTGGGCAGGCCGAGCGGATAGATTTTGTTTCGGCAATAGAGCATCGTGTCGGCGAGGCCGGCGCCGCCGAGGAACATGCCGAGCACCGGCCGGCCGCTGCCGTCGGTCAGCGCGATCAGCTCGCGCGAGACGATATTGGGCGCCATGTCGGTGCGGACCAGCGCCAGCACCTGCTCGAGCGCCGCAATCGGATCGCCGTCGGCGCCGAGATCGTGCGCGATCAGATTGGTCTTGCCGTTCGGCAGCACGGCCACCGGCGGCGGATCGCCGTCAAAATGGCCGCCATGATAAAGCTCGGTCAGCGCCGCCTGGACGGTGCCGTCGCCGCCGTTCAGCACCAGGACCTTCGGCTTGACCCGGGCGATCGAGCGCAGCGCCGCGCCGATCTGCGCGACCTGCTCGACCTCGTAATGAAAGATGTCGTCCTCGCGCGCGCAGAAATCGCGCACGCGCGGCAAATGGCTCTGATTGCCCGTCGACCTAGGGTTAGAGAGGAGGGCGACCAGAGCCATGGATCAGCCCACCGGCCTGACGCTGAGGCCGAAGCGATAAAGCAGGGTGACGTTCACCGGCGCGACGCCGCGGCCGACATTGATCGCGACATTCTCGTAGCGCGGGCGCAAATTGGTCAGCGACAGCCGCGGATTGCGCGAGAAGCCGCCGCCGTCGCTCCAGCCGGAGCGGCCATTGCCGTCGACATCGTGCCGGACCGCGACCGCATAGCGGCCGGCGCCGGGCAGCGACACGCAGATCGGCATCGCGCCGCCGCGGCTGACCGGGACATTGACCTGGCGGACATATTGGCCGCGCTCGAGGAAGCGCGCCGGGTCGCCGCCATAGACGTTGACCCGGATATTGCCGGACCGCGCCTTGAGGCCGCTGACGTTGACGAGGACGGCGGGCTGGTTCGATCCTGCCCGGCAGGCCGCCGCGTCCGGACCCAAAGCGGCCTGCGCCACCCCCGGATCGGCGGCGAAAGCGAGCGCGGTCACGACGCCGAGCGCTCCACCTTTCGCAAGCAATTTCAACATGACCCTCAAACTCCTGGAAGCTATAGCCGGCCCGCCGTTGCGGGCAGGCCGGTTGTGTGAAGCCCCCATGCGTGCCAGATCGGGTAAGCTTGCGGCCAAATTGTGGTCATGGAGCGTCAAACTTGAGCGTCGCGTCACAAATCGACCGCTATCTCGCGAAGCTGATCTTCGTGCCGCTGGTCGGGACGCTGACGCTCGCCGCCATGCTGCTGCTGCTCGAGAAGATGCTGCGCCTGTTCGACGTCGTCGTCACCGAGGGCGGTCCGGTCGCCGTCGTCTGGCAGATGATGGCCAATCTGATCCCGGAATATCTCGGCCTCGGCATCCCGATCGGGCTGATGCTCGGCATCTTGCTCGCCTTCCGCAAGCTGGCCCTCTCCTCGGAGCTTGATTCGCTGCGCGCGGTCGGACTCGGCTACGGCCGGCTGCTGCGCGTGCCCTATATCTACGCCTCGGCCCTGCTCGGCGCGAACATCGTCATCGTCGGCTATATCCAGCCGGTCGCCCAATATGCCTATCAGGAGCTGCGCTTCGAGCTGCGTTCCGGCGCCCTCGGCGCCTCGATCAAGGTCGGCGAGTTCACCAGCCTCGGCCGCCGGATGACCCTGCGCGTCGAACGAAGCGAGAATCGCGGCACCGATCTCCATGGCGTGTTCCTGCGCGTCGACAGCCGCCAGGGCCGCACCCTCGCCGTCACCGCCGACCGCGGCACCTTCCTGGCCACCGACGATCCCAATACGATCCTGTTCCGCCTGACCAACGGCCGGCTCGTCCACGACGCGCCGAGCTACCGGACGCCGCGGGTGCTGAGCTTCGTGCGCTACGACCTGCCGATCGACTTGCCCGCGATCGAGAGCTTTCGCGGCCGCGGCAATCCGCTCAGGGAGTTGACCTTGCCCGAGCTGGTCCGGATCGGCCATGCGCCGAGCGTCAGCGAGCAGAGGCGCGACGCCGCCCGCGCCAATTTTCATTTCCGGCTGGTCGAGGTGCTGATGATGCTGATGCTGCCTTTGCTCGCGGTGGCGCTGGCGGTGCCGCCGAAGCGCAGCACCTCGGGCCTCGGCATCTTCCTGTCGGTGGTGATCGTGGTCGCCTACCACAAGGTCAACCAATATGCCGAGCAGATGGGGGCGCAGGGGCGGGTCGATCCGCTGATCGCCTTGTGGGTGCCGTTCCTGGCGCTCTGCGCGCTGATCTTCTGGATGTACTGGACGCTCGCCCACAAGCCGGGCGGCCAGCCGATCGGCGCGCTCGAACGCGCCTTCTCCCAGGTCGGCGGCCGGATCGCCCGCCTGTTCCGGCGCCGTGACCGTCGCGGCCGAGCGCTCGCACCCGCCGAATGATCAATCTCTCCTTCTTCCCGTCGCGCCATATCGCGATCTACATGGCGCGGCTGTTCATCACGCGCAGCCTGGCGATGCTCGGCGCGCTCGTGATCGTGCTGATGACGCTCGACCTGCTCGGCAATAGCGGCCAGATCCTCGCCCATCCGGGCAATGGCGACGCCGAATTATGGCGCTATGTCGGCCTGCGCCTGCCGCAGCTGGTGAACCGCTTCCTGCCTTTCTCGGTGCTGCTCGGCACGTTGATCACCCTGACCACGCTCAATCAGCATAGCGAGGTCGTGTCGATGAAGGCGGCCGGCATCTCGGCGCACCAGATCATCGCGCCGCTGATCCTCGCCGCCAGCCTGTTCGCTGTCGTCCATTTCGCCTTCAACGAGCGCGTCGTCACCCGCGCGACCGCCGCGCTCGACGCCTGGGAGGCGGCCGAATGGGGACCGGTCCCGGCCGGCAGCGACGTCCAGAGCAACATCAGGCTGCTGCACGGCGACGATCTGATCTTCCTGCGCCGGGTCGCCGGCCGTGGCGACGCGGTGGTGATGGCCGGGATCGACATCTACGAGCGCGAGGGCGGCACGCTGCGTCGAATCATCAATGCCGAGCGCGGGCGCCGCGACGGCAGTGCCTGGATGCTCGAGGGGGTGCGGCTGTTCAGCGTCGATACCGGCCAGCTGGCGCGGCTGCAGCGGTTGCGATTCGGCGAAGGCATCACGCCCGACCAGATCACCCTCGCCCAGGTCGACCCGGACGAGCAGGACTTCTGGTCGCTGCGCCAGTCGATCCGCGATCTCGAGGCGGCGAACCGGTCGACCGCGATGCTCGAGGCAAATCTCTGGCGCAAGATCGCCAGCCCCATGTCGTCGATCCTGATGCCGCTGCTGGCGGCGATCGCGGCGTTCGGCCTCGCCCGCTCCGGGCAAATGATGGCCCGCGCCGTGATCGGCATGGCGCTCGGCTTCGCCTATTTCGTCGCGGACAATTTCGCGCTCGCCATGGGCAATTTCGGCGCCTACCCGCCCTTGCTCGCGGCCTGGGGCCCGTTCCTTCTGTTCCTGCTCGTCGGCGAGGCCGTGCTGATCCGGACCGAGGAGTGAGCGAAGCATTAGATAGCGACCTCGCCGTCACGCGGGGCGATGTGGCGCGCGGCGCCGGCCTCGCCGGCCTGTCGCGCGCGGGTGCGATCATCGAGGCGCTCGCCCAGCCGCTCTACATCTGGCTGTTCGGACTCGCCGGCTACGGCATCTATGTCGTGCTCTGGGGCACGATCAGCCTGCTCACCAACATCCTCGATTTGTCGATGACGAGCGCCCTGCAACGGGTCGTGCCGACCAGCGACGAGGAGGCGGCGCATGGCGCGGTCAAGCTGGCGCTGGTCGCGACCGTCCTGCCGGCGACGATCGTCGCCCTGCTGGTCGCCCTCAATGCGGAGGCGATCGCCGGCCTGTTCTCGGCCGCGCCGGAGGATGCCGCCCGGTTGCCCGGCGCCATCGCCCTGTTCGTCTGGGCCCTCCCCTTATGGACCTTCATCGAGGTCGCGACCTCGGCGGCGCGGGCGCGGCGCGCCTTCGGGCCCGAGATCCGCCTGCGGATCTTCTGGGAGCAGGTGGCGCGCATCCTGTTCGCGCTCGGCTTCTTCGCTCTAGGCTTCACCAGCACCGGGCTGATGGCGGCCCATCTGAGCTCGCTGGCGCTGACCGCTCTGCTCTGCCTGCCCCTGCTCCGCCGCTATTACGAGCTCGGCCGGCTCGCGCGTGCGCCAATCCGCCGCGGTCCGGCGGCGGGGCTAATCGGCGCGGGGCTGGCGCTGCTGCCGGCCAATCTTTCGCGCCGCGCCCTGATCGACGCGCCGCCGCTGGCGATCAATCTGATGCTGCCGGGGGCGAACGGCGCGGCGGCGGCGGGTCTGTTCGAGATCGCCCGCAAGCTTTCGACCGTACCCTATATCGTGCGCCAGTCCTTCCAATATGTGCTGGCGCCCTTGTCCTCGGCCCAGGCCCATGCCGACCGCAGCCGGATCGGGCCGCTCTATCATTTCGCCAGCCGGGTCTCGACCGCGCTGGTGGTGCCGCTCGCCGGCCTGATCGTCTTCACCGGACCCGATATCCTCAGCGTCTACCGCCGCGAGGCGCAGGCCGCCTTGCCGCTGCTCGCGATTCTCGCCGCGGCACGCGCCGCCGAGGCGATCGTCGGACCGGCCGGAACGATCGTCGAGATGATCGGCCACCGCGCCTTGCCGTTGCTCAACAGCGCGATCGCGGTCGCGCTCTGGGCCTTGCTGGCCTGGCTGCTGGTGCCGGCCGACGGCGCCTATGGCATGGCGATCGCGGTCTCGGTCGCGATCCTGGTCTCGACCTATGCCGCGGCGATCGAGCTCAAGATCAGCGACGGCCTCTCGCCGTTCGGCTACATGCTCTACCAGGGGCTCGCGATCGCGTTGGCCGGCGTCGGCGCCATGGCGGCCATTTCCGCCGTCGCAGGCGGACCGCTGCGCTTCGCGGGCAATATGACGGTCTGGGCCGTCACGTCCTGGCTCACCCTTCGCTACGGCCTGACCCGCGAGGACCGCCTGTCGCTCGGCGGCCTGTCGCGGCGCCTGCGGCTGGTCTAGGGAAGAGATGGTGAGCAATCCCATCCTCGCTTACGGTCAATGGCTCGCCGAAACGCCGGACGCCTGGCCGGACGCGGCGCGCGAAGCGGCGCGACGGGCCTATATCGACGTGATCGGGGTCTCGATCCCGGGCGCGCTCGAACCGGCGACGCTGCATGTGCTCGAGGCGGTCCGGCACTGGGGGGACGGGCCGGCGACGGCGATTCTTGCCGGCGCCTCGCTGGCGGCGCCCTGGGCCGCCCTGGTCAACGGCACCGCCGCCCATGCGCTCGACTTCGACGACAATTTCGATCCCGCCAAGGCCCATGCGACGGCCGTGCTGGCGCCGGCGATCCTCGCTTTGGCGGAGCAGGAGGGCGCCTCGGGCGCAGCCTGCATCGACGCCTATATTGCCGGCCTGCAGATCCTCGGCCGGGTCGGCCAGGGCGTGAACCCGGCCCATCGCAATCGCGGCTGGCACGCAACTGCGACCGTGGGCGCGATCGGCGCCGCGGCCGCCTGCGCGCGACTGATGAAACTGGATGCGCGCAAGGCCAGCCATGCGCTGTCGCTCGCGACCAGCATGGCGGGTGGCTTCATGTCGCAATTCGGCACCATGGCGAAGCCGCTCCATGCCGGCCTCGCCGCCAAGTCCGGCATCGTCGCCGCCGGCCTGGCGCACGCCGGCGTGGATGCCGGGCAGGACACGCTCGACGGGCCGACCGGCATGAACCGGCTGATGGTCGGCCCCGATTACGAGCAGCTTCGCGACACGCTGACCCATGTCGAGCATGGCCAGAATTTGCGATTCGAGACGGAATCGATCGGCGCGCCGCTGCTGATCCTGTCGAGCGGCCTCAAGGTGAAGCGCTTTCCCAATTGCGGCAGCGCCCATCGCGCCATGGATGGTATTTTAAGCCTAAAACAAGCCCATGATATCGAGCCGGATCAAGTGGTTGGCATCCATGTCCACGCGCCAGCCACGCACCTCGCCAATTTGATGTACGAGAATCCGCAGGACGCGCTCCAGGCGAAATTCTCGCTCGAATATGGAGTGGCGGTCGCCCTGCTGACCGGCAATTGCACGCTCGCCGATTTCACCGATGCGGCTGCGATGCGGCCCGAGGTGCGGGCCCTTTACCCCCGCATCCGGCGCCATCCGGTCGACAAGGCGGAAGGCGAATTTCCGACCGAGGTCCAGGTCGAGCTGCGCGACGGACGGCGCTTCGAGACGGCGGTCGCCTGGCCGGCCGGCAGCCTGGCGGCGCCGTTCACGCTCGATCAGCATTGGGCCAAGTTCGACGGCTGCGTCGACGGATTGCTGGCCGGCGGGGCTAAAGCCAGGGTGCGCGAAGCCCTTGCCAACCTGCCGCAATTGGAGTCTATCGCCGCGCTCATGGCGCCGCTGCGGGAAGCCGCTCCGCGTTGAGAAGCGTCTGATGGGGGATGAGGACAGGCCATGACGGACGCCCGCTATACGGCGTTGGTGCTTGCCGCGAGTCGCGGCAATCTCGATCCCTTGGCCCAGGCCGGGGGCGTCAGCCACAAATGCTTCATCGACATTGCCGGCCAGCCGATGCTGCGCCGCGTCGTCGGCGCGGTGATGGCGTCGCCGCGGGTCAAAAGGACGATCGTCGCGATCGAGCCCGACAGCATCGAGGAGGCCAAGGCTTTGCTCGCGCCGCTGCCCGGCTCCGAGGGGATCGATTACGTTCCCTCGCGCGACAATATCGCGAGCAGCGTGATCGAGATCGCCAGCGAGGCCGACCTGCCGGTGATCGTCACCACCGG
The DNA here is from genome assembly GCA_041905385.1 of Allosphingosinicella sp. Taxonomy (GTDB): domain Bacteria; phylum Pseudomonadota; class Alphaproteobacteria; order Sphingomonadales; family Sphingomonadaceae; genus Allosphingosinicella. The sequence continues at coordinate 15,687 of JAYRLF010000006.1, read as the reverse complement.
CGACAATGCCCTGCACACCGAGGAGATGGTCACCTTCTTCTGCGATGCCCTCGACGACGTGAAGGAAGATGCCGCGCTCGGCCTCACGCCGGCGCAGGCCGTCCTCGACAAATATCCGGAGGGCAATCGCGCCTTCCACCGCTTCCGCGACGGCGGCTATTCCTCGTGCAACCTCTATGCGGTGCTGACTCCGCACGGTCTCGAGGCGGCGCGGGTGTTCAGGAGCGGCGGCCAGTTCGGCAAGAAGCCGAAGCGGCTGATCGGCGCCTTCGGCCTGTTCGCCTTCCTGCTCTACAAGAGCCGGCTGTTCACCTTGCGCACCGTACTGAAGACGCTGTCGCGCGGCATCGGCGTCCGGACGGCGCCGGTCGTGATGCCGTTCGCGGAAGGACCGATCGACGTCGACCGCCAGGTCGACTGGGACCTCGCCAACCGGATCGTCGCGGCGCGTGAGCGGGCCGCTTGACCCGGACCGACGCCGCAGCGCCCCAAAAGGGCCTTATTGCGAATCCATGACATTTGCCCACATAAGGGGTTCAAAGCTGCTGCCCGCGGGGCCGGGCGCGCGTTACTAGGGACAGATCGTGAAGACCGCACAGACCTTTCGCCCGTCTTTCTGGAGGCGCGAGCATCATCTCGACAAGATGAGCTTCCGCGAGCTGGTGATCGCCTATTTCCAATATCCGGCGATCATCGCCTATCTGCTGCTGTCGGCGGTCGCGATCGGCTTCTTCGCGTGGCGCCCCGCGCCGCTGCTGCCGAGCCTCGCGGCGATTGCGGCGGCGAGCGTCGCCTACCCGCTCTTCTGGTACCTGATCCACCGCTACATCCTGCACAGCAATTGGATGTTCAAGGTGCCGATGCTCGCCTCGACCTGGAAGCGGATCCATTACGATCACCACCAGGATCCCAACCATCTCGAGGTCCTGTTCGGCGCGCTCCACACGACCCTGCCGACGATCGCGCTCGGCGTCTTCCCGCTGGGCTACGCGATCGGCGGCTTCGGCGGCGGCATGATCGCGCTCGCCACCGGCCTGATCACGACCTGCATCTACGAGTTCGTCCACTGCATCCAGCATCTCGCCTACAAGCCGAAATCCAAGATGCTGGCGGAGATGAAGAAGCGCCACATGGCGCACCATTTCCACGACGAGGACGGCAATTACGGCATCACCACCTTCTTCTGGGACAAGGTGTTCGGTACGTATTACGACCGGCCCGAGCGGCCGCAGAAGAGTCCGACCGTGTTCAACCTCGGCTACACGCCGGAAATGGCCGAGAAATATCCATGGGTCGCCGAGTTGAGCGGCGGGGTCGCCACCGGCCATCCGCGCCAGCGCGATCGGGGCTAGGATCTAGCCCGCCGCGAGCGCGGCCCAGTCCAGCCCGAAACGCTGCAGATATTTGCGCAGCCGGTCTGCATCGTTCGATGAGGTTCGCCGGGCCCGCGACGCGCTGAACAGAGCGCGGCCAGCCTCCGAGAGGCTGCGGCTTGCGCGGCATACCCGCACCACCTCGGCGAGCTGGACCCGGTCGAACGGGTCGAGCGCCTCGATTTGGCCAGGCCCGAGCAAGGCCTCGAGGCCGTCGCTGCTGTGCGCTCCGCCGGACCAGAAGCGCCGCAGCCGTCCGGTCTCGTCCTTCACGGTATCGACGTCGATCCGCCCGGCCGGGGCGAAGGTCGCCATCCGGGTGACGCTCGCCGCCAGATCCCGGAAATTGCCGGTCCAGAGCGCGTCGGGCGCCGTCGCGAAGGCGAGGAAGGCGCGCCGTGCCTCCTTGTTGAAGCTGACCCGCATGCCCTCACGCTCGGCGAATCGATCGAGCTCATAGTCGAGGTTGGGCTCGATATCCTCGAGCCGCTCGCGCAGCGCCGGCAGCTCGAACGTCCACAGGTTCAGCCGCGCGAACAGATCGTCGCGGAAGGTGCCGGCCGCCACCGCGACGCCAAGGTCGCGGTTGGTGCCGGCGATCAGCTGGAATTCGGACGAGGATTCGCGGTCCGATCCGACCGGCAGGAACCTCTTCTCCTCGATCGCGCGCAGGATCATCGCCTGTTCGTCGAGGCCGAGCTCGCCGATCTCGTCGAGGAACAGGACACCCTTGTCGGCGGCGCGGAGCAGTCCCGGTCGATCGGCGGCGGCGCCGGTGAAGGCGCCCTTCTTGTGGCCGAACAGGGCCGACATCGCGCTGTCACCCTTCAGGGTCGCGCAATTCACCTCGACGAATTCGCCGGAAACCTGATGCTTCAGCCGCTTCAGCTCGAAGATCCGGCGGGCGAGCTGCGATTTGCCCGCGCCGGTCGGGCCCATCAGCAGCAAGGGCGCGCGCGAGCGGACCGCGACCTGCTCGATCTGGTCGATCATCCGGTTGAAGGCGGCGTTGCGCGTCTCGATCCCCGACTTGAGGAAGGAGCTGTCCTCCGCCGCGGCCGCGGCGAAACGCGTCGCGATGCTGTCGTAACGGGAGAGATCGAGATCGATCACGCCCCAGCTGCCGACCGCGCCCGGCGCGCCGCGCGGCGGGTGGGTCTGGAGCAGGCGGCCCGGCAGATAACGCGCCTCGGTCAGCAGGAAGAGGCAGATCTGCGCGACATGGGTCCCGGTCGTGATGTGGATCAGATAGTCCTCGGCCTCCGGATCGAAGGGAAAGGCGCGGGCGAAGTCGAGCAGCTTGCCGTAGACCTCCTCGAAATCCCAGGGATCCTTGAAATCGAGCTGGCGCGGCCGGACCTCGGTCTCGGGCGAGACCCCGGCGATGTCGGACGTGACGTAGCGGGCGAGCCCCTCGTGCAGGCCGCCATGGATCAGCTCGAACCGGTCGACGCGCAGATCCTCCTGCATGCACAGGCTGACGCTCGGCCGCCACTTGCTCCAGCGCGACGGCCCCATCTTGCTCGCGTCGAGCGTCGAGCCAAGGAATCCGATCACGACCGTGGGCCTCATTCCTATCCGATAGGATAAAACCCTTATACCTGTCGATATGGATTCGGCCTCCCGGACCCGGCTCAGCCAGCCGCTACTGTGCCGTGATCAAAACTTTATCCACGCCATTACAGTAGCTTATCAGATTTCAGCGCGCACGGCCGAAAAACTGGCACGCCTCCTGCTCTACTGAAACCGTCGAGCGGGCACAGGCTCGGCAAGCGGCGGGGCGGCTGGAATGGGCCAGCCGCCCCGGAGGATCAGGGCGTAGCTCAGTCGGTAGAGTCCCGGCCTTGGAAGCCGGTGGTCGCTGGTTCGAGCCCAGCCGCCCTGACCAATTTTGGAAGGAAGATGCCATGGCCAATAAGGGCCTTTTTGCTTCCGCCATTGCCCGGCTCCTGCCGGCGGCGGACAGTGTGAACCGGGAATTCGCGCCGGCTTATGCCTATGGGCCCGAGCACAAGCTCGCCCAGCTGGCCGCGACCGGGACGCTGCACGACAATTTCTACGGCGGCGCCGAAGCGCAGCTTGCCGACGTGCTCGACGCGGCGCGCGGCTGCGATCCGTCGTTCGTCGCCAAGGCGGCGGTCTATGCCCGCGGCCGCGGCGCGATGAAGGACATGCCGGCCTTGCTGGCCGCCTGGCTGACGGTCGCGGATCCGGACCTCTCGGTCCGTGTCTTCGACCGCGTCATCGACAATGGCCGCATGCTGCGCAATTTCGTGCAGATCATGCGTTCCGGCGTGGTCGGCCGCACCTCGCTCGGCTCGCGGCCGAAGCGGCTGGTCCAGCTCTGGCTGGAGCGGGCTTCGATGCGGGCGCTGATGCAGGCGGCGACGGGCAATGATCCGTCGCTCGGCGACATCGTCAAGATGGTCCACCCGAAGCCGGCGGACGAGGCCCGCAAGGCCTTCTACGCCTGGCTGATCGGCCGGCCCTATGACGTCGCCGCGCTGCCGGCCGAGGTCGCCGCGTTCGAGGCGTGGAAGCGCGCCCAGCAAGGGCCGCTGCCCGACGTGCCGTATGAGTGGCTGACCGCTTTTCCGCTTAGCGCGGAGCAGTGGGCGGTGCTCGCCGGCCGGATGGGCTGGCAGGCGCTGCGCATGAACCTCAACACGCTGGCGCGCCACGGCGCGTTTGACGTGGAGGGGGTCGCCGATGCTGTTGCCGCCCGGCTCGCGGATCGCGAGGCGCTCAACAAGGTCAAGCCCCTGCCCTATCAGCTGATGGTGGCTCTGGGCTCGGCCGGAGAGGGCGTCCCGCCCAAGGTCCAGGCCGCGCTCGAGCAGGCGCTGGAGCAGACGCTCCATCGTGTGCCGGCGGTGAAGGGCCGGGTCGTGGTCTGCCCGGACGTGTCGGGATCGATGTCGTCGCCGGTGACGGGCTACCGCAAGGGCGCCTCGTCCAAGGTGCGCTGCATCGATGTCGCCGCTCTGGTCGCGGCCGCGATCCTGCGGACCAACCGCCAGGCGCGCGTGCTGCCGTTCGAGCAGCGCGTGGTGCCGCTGTCGCTCGAGCCGAAGGCGCGGGTTGCGGTCAATGCCGCGAAGCTGGCGTCGATCGGCGGCGGGACCAACGTGTCGGCGCCTTTGGCTTTGCTCAATGCCGAGCGGGCCGAGGTCGACCTGGTGGTGATCGTTTCGGACAACGAGTCCTGGGTCGACGCGACCCGGGGCGGCGCGACCGCGACGATGCGCGAGTGGGATCAGCTGGCGCGGCGCAATCCGGGCGCGAAGCTCGTCTGCGTCGACATCCAGCCCTACGGCACGACCCAGGCCAAGGGCCGGCCGGACATCCTCAACGTCGGAGGCTTCTCCGATGCGGTGTTCGACACGATCGCGCGCTTTGCCAGCCGCAAGACGCGCGACTGGGTTGCCGAAGTGAACGAAACGGAGGTGTAAGAAGAAAGGCCGTGGCGAATGCCGACGGGACTACAAGGCCACAAGGGGGAAACCCCGAATGCCCATGAGTAGAGCGTCCGGGAAGCCGGAAGATGCGGTTCGAGTCCGCCCCTTGCCAGGGTAGCTCAAAGGGCGGTTTCGTCATCCCTCGTCGCCACGGCCCCGCACCAGACACGTCTCGGCGAATGCCGGCGGGACTACATTGGGCGGTCGTAATGCCGGTTCGACCCCGGCCGGGCCTCGGCCCGTCGTCTAACGGTAGGACGCGACCCATATTGTCCCCCAGAACCTCGTCGCCCAGGCCAGCAAAAGGAATTTTCGCGGCGAATGCCGGAAGGACTACATGGACTCCTAATCCCCAGGTCGCGGGTTCGAATCCCGCCGGGCCGGCCATATCGGCCCGTAGCTCAGCGGATAGAGCGGGAACGTCTTTCCACCAACCTTGTCGCCGCAACCGACAAGACATGGCGAATGCAGAGTGGACTACATCGGGTCGCGGGTTCGACTCCCGCCGCGCCCTCGGGCGCGTAGCTCAGCGGGTAGAGCAGAGACCGTCTCTCGATTTCTCGTCGCCATGACCGAAAATGCTGCCGAGGCAGCGGGAATGCCGAGCCGGACTACATCCTGTCACGATGAAGCCCGTCCGGCTCGAGATTTCGTCCCGTCTGGCGCGGCAGGGGATCGGCGGATGCCGGTCGGACTACATGGTCAGAGCACCCGCTCTCGGGCGGGAGGTCGGCGGTTCAATTCCGCCTCCGGGCGACCGGATAGCTCAGGAAGAACGTCCGGCCACCAATTCGCCGCCGAACCGCAGGCGCCACGAATGCTCGCGGGACTACATCGGGAGCAAGGAGGTTCGAATCCTCCCCTCGGGCAGTCGCCCGGGAGAGGTCTCGCTTCCGCTTGTCGCGGCGCCGAACGGATTTAAACTGTTGAAAATGAAGGAGGCCCCGATGGCCGAGCAGAGTTTCGAATATATGGCGGTCGAGGGCGGCGCGCCGGTCAAGATGTGGACCCGCGGCGTGCCCGTGGAGCCGATGGCGCGCGACCAGCTGTCGCGCGCGGCCAAGATGCCGTTCATCTTCAAGCATGTCGCGGTGATGCCCGACGTCCATGTCGGCATCGGCGCGACCGTGGGCTCGGTGATCCCGACCAAGGGCGCGGTGATTCCGGCGGCGGTCGGGGTGGACATCGGCTGCGGCATGATGGCGGCGCGCACCTCGCTGCACGCGGCGGACCTGCCCGACAATCTCGAGGGCATCCGCGCCGCGATCGAGCAGGCGGTGCCGCACGGCCGCGACGTCGGCCGCGGCAAGCGCGACAAGGGCAGCTGGGGCGATCCTCCGGCCGAGATCCTTGCCGCCTGGGCGACGCTGGCCGGTCGGTTCAAGCTGATCACCGACAAATATCCGAAGCTCGAGAAGACGAACAACCTCGTCCATCTCGGCACGCTCGGCACCGGCAACCATTTCATCGAGCTCTGCCTCGACGAGGTGGATGCGGTGTGGGTGATGCTCCATTCGGGCTCGCGCGGCGTCGGCAATGCGATCGGCAGCTTCTTCATCGAGCTGGCGAAGCAGGACATGCGCCGCTGGCACGTGAACCTGCCGGACGAGAATCTGGCCTATTTCCCGGAAGGGACCGAGCATTTCGACGACTATGTCGAGGCGGTCGGCTGGGCGCAGGATTTCGCGGCGCTCAATCGGCGGATGATGATGACCAATGTGATCCGCGCGATCCGCACGGTCATCGCCAAGCCGTTCGAGGCGGAGCTGGAGGCGATCAACTGCCACCACAATTACGTCCAGCGCGAACGCCATTTCGGCGAGGACGTGCTCGTCACCCGCAAGGGGGCGGTGCGTGCGGCCGAGGGCGTGATGGGGATCATCCCCGGCTCGATGGGCGCGAAATCGTTCATCGTCCGCGGCCGCGGCAACAAGGAGGCGTTCGACAGCTGCAGCCATGGCGCGGGGCGAGTCATGTCCCGAACCGAGGCGAAGCGCCGCTTCACCCTCGCCGACCATGTCGCGGCGACGGAAGGCGTCGCCTGCCGCAAGGACGAGGGCGTGATCGACGAGACGCCGGCGGCCTACAAGCCGATCGAGGCGGTGATGGCCGCGCAGGCCGATCTCGTCGAGATCGTCCACACGTTGAAGCAGGTGGTGTGCGTGAAGGGGTAAGGCCCGTTCACGCGCGCTCGCCAGCAAGGATCACAGTCAATGGTCTGGAAAAATGTCGTCAGGCCAGAGCGGCGAGGCACTCGCTACGCTTGTCCTTGCTGCAAGTTTGTCACTCTGGGCAGCCGGGGCGACTATGAGATCTGCAAAGTCTGCTTCTGGGAAGATGACGGACAGGACGAGCACGACGCAGAGATCGTTCGCGGCGGGCCAAATTATCAACTGAGCCTCAGGCAGGCCCAGGCCAACTACAAAGCGATCGGAGCGGTCGAGGAGCGCTACCTCAAATTCGTGCGCGCTCCTCGCGCAAAAGAAATACCAGGAAAAGAGACGTGATCATCATCGACGGATCCGAAGGCGAAGGGGGCGGGCAGGTGCTGCGCAATGCGCTGGCGCTGTCGCTCGTCACCGGACAGCCGTTCCGAATCGAGAAGATCCGCGCCAACCGGCCGCGCGGCGGGGTCATGCGCGCGCATGTCACCGCGGTCGAGGCGGCCTGCGCGATCGGCGGCGCCGAGTGCGAGGAGCTCGCGGTCGGCGCGACCGCCCTCACCTTTGCGCCGGGCGCGGTGCGTCCGGGCGAGTATCAGTTCGCGGTCGGCACCGCCGGCAGCACCAGCCTGGTGCTGCAGACGGTGCTGCCGGCCCTGGTCCTTGCCGACGCGCCGTCGCGGCTGGTGCTCGAGGGCGGCACCCACAACCCTTATGCGCCGCCGTTCGACTTCATCGAGCGCGTGTTCCTGCCGGTGCTGAACCGGATGGGGCCGCGCGTCTCGGCGCGGCTCGCGCGCTACGGCTTTTATCCGGCCGGCGGCGGCCGGATCGAGATCGACATCGAGCCCTGCGTACGGCTCGCGCCAATCGAACTGATCGAGCGCGGCGCCCAGCAGTCGGTCGAGGCGCAGGCCCTCGTCGCGGCCCTGCCCGGCGAGATCGCGGTGCGCGAGCTCGCCGAGGTCGAGCGCGTGCTGGGCTGGCCGGAGGAGTCGCGGCGGATCACGCAGCTGCCGGAGCGGGTCGGCCCGGGCAATATCGTCATGCTCGAGGCCCGCTTCGCGCACATCACCGAGATGATGAGCGGCTTCGGCAAGCTCGGCGTCTCCGCCGAGGCGGTCGCGGAGAAAGCGGCGAAGCGGATGGCCGGCTATCTGGCCTCCGGCGCCGCCGTCGGCCCGCATCTCGCCGACCAGCTGCTGCTGCCGATGGCATTGGCCGGGGGCGGATGCTTCACGACGGTCAAGCTGTCGCAGCACAGCCGCACGGCCGCCGACGTGATCGGCAAGTTCCTGCCGGCGCGATTCCGCTTCGAGGAACGCGAGGGCGCGCCCAATCTGGTGACCGTCGTCGGGTAATTGGCGAAGGTCACCAGCCCGGCATGTCCGGGCGCAAATGCTCGGCCAGCGGCCGGGCCTGAACGTGCTGCGCCAGGAAGCGCATCAGGGCGTCGAGCTGCGCGTCGGCATTGCGCGCGCCGACGAAGAACATCGCGAACGGCAGCACCACGAACACGATCGCGGCCATCAGCAGCGGCGCGGCATCGTCGGTCGACACGCCGAGCGAGTTGGAGGCGAGCATGGCGAGCCAGATCATCATCAGCAGCATCGGGAAGGCCAGAGCGAGCGCGAAATAGGCCGGCATCGGCGCGCGGAATCGCAGCTGGAATCGGGTGCCGCCATGCATCGGGTCGATTCGGCCGACCAGCACCGGCTTGGTCCCGAACTCGTGGAGCGCGCTCCGGTAGCGAAGCCTGACCTGGCTCAACCATATGAAGCCGGTCACGCCGAGGTGGAACGGGTTCAGCACCGATCCCGATGCCGCATTGACCCGCTGGCGGCATTCCTCGAGCATCAGCGGCGACCAGAGGTAGATGAACGGCCCGACGAAATATTCGACCAACCGCATCCCCCGCCCTCCCCGTCAGACGTGAATCGGCTTTCCGGTCACCGCCATCGCCGCTTCCTTGAGCGCCTCCGAATGGGTCGGGTGGGCGTGGCAGGTATAAGCGATGTCCTCGGAGGTCGCGCCGAACTCCATCGCCTGGGCGGCCTGGCCGATCATCGTGCCGGCGACCGAGGCGATCATCCAGACGCCGAGGACGCGGTCGCTCCTGGCGTCGGCGATCACCTTGACGAAGCCGTCGGGCTCCTTGTTGGTCTTGGCGCGGCTGTTGCCGAGCATCGGGAACTTGCCGACCTTCACCTCGGTCTGCGCCTTGGCCTCCTCCTCGGTCAGGCCGACGCCGGCGATCTCGGGCATGGTGTAGACGACCGAGGGGATCACCTCGTGATTCACGATGCCGATCTGGCCGGCGATGATCTCGGCGGCCGCAATCCCCTCATCCTCCGCCTTGTGGGCCAGCATCGGCCCGGGCGTGACGTCGCCGATCGCGTAGATGCCGGCGACGCCGGTGCGGAAATCATGGTCGACCTCGATCACGCCGCGGCCGTTGGTCTTGACCCCGGCCTTGTCGAGATCGAGCCCGTCGGTGTTCGGCCTGCGGCCGATCGAGACCAGCACGACGTCGGCCTCGATCGTCTCGGCCACGCCGCCCGCAGCCGGCTCGACCGTCAGGACGACGCCCTTGCCCTTCTTCTCGGCCTTGGTGACCTTGGTCGAGGTGCGGATCTCGAAGCCCTGCTTCTTGAAGATCTTGTTCGCTTCCTTGCGGACGTCGCCGTCCATGCCGGGCAGGATCTGGTCGAGGAACTCGACGACGGTGACCTTCGAGCCGAGCCGCCGCCAGACCGAGCCCAATTCGAGCCCGATCACGCCGCCGCCGATCACGACCAGATGTCCCGGCACCTGCTCGAGCTCGAGCGCGCCGGTGGAATCGACGATCTGTTTCTGGTCGACGGTGACGCCCGGCAACGGCGTCACGCTGGATCCGGTCGCGATGATGAAATTCTTCGCGCGATAGGCGGTGCCGGCGACGTCGATCGTGTCCTTGCCGGTGAACCGGCCATGTCCCTTCAGCCAGGTCACCTTGTTCTTCTTGAACAGGAACTCGATGCCGCCGGTCAGGCCCTTGATCGCCTCGAGCCGGCCGGCATGCATGGCCGGCAGGTCGAGCTCGACGCCGCTCGTCTTCACGCCCCATTTGGCGAGCACGCCGTGATTGGCCTCCTCGAACAGCTCGGAGGCGTGGAGCAGCGCCTTGGACGGGATGCAGCCGACGTTGAGGCAGGTGCCGCCGAGCGTCTCGCGGCTTTCCACGCAGGCGGTCTTGAGGCCGAGCTGGGCGGCGCGGATCGCGGCGACATAGCCGCCGGGCCCGGCGCCGATCACGATCACGTCAAAGTCGGTGTCTGCCACGTCTCGCCTCGCAAATAGGGGTTGGCGGGACACATAGAGCGACGTGCGCCCAAGACAAGCGTTGCACGGCCGTCGACCCTTTTATATAAGCACTTATATATGACCAGAACCGATGGGCTCGGCACCAGGCTCCGACACCTCAGCGCAATGCTCGATTCCGACGTGCAGCTTTTCTATCAGCAACTCGACCTGCCCTTTCGGCCGCGATTTTTCCCGATCGCGCAATGTCTGCTGCGCGACGGCGAAAGCTCGGTCAGCGCGCTGGCCGAGCGCACCGGCGTCAGCCAGCCCGCGGTGACGCAGACGCTCGGCGAGATGGCCAGCCTTGGGCTGGTCGTCCTGTCTGCAGGCGACGACAGGCGGGTCCGTCGGGTCGCGCTTACCGACAAATGCCGCGCCGTCGCGAAGACGCTGACGCCCGTGTGGCAGGCCGTCGAGGCCGCCGCAGCCGATCTCGATGCCGAGCTCCCCCATCCACTCTCCGGAACGATCGATGCCGCGCTGGAGGCGCTGCAGCGCAAGCCGTTCCGGGAGCGCATCAAAGCGAGAATGACGAATGACTAGGTTGATGCAGATCCTGACCCTCCTGCTTGCCGTCTGGGCCGGCTCGGCCGGGGCCCAGCCGCTGGATCCGGCCGACCGTGCGCAGATACTCGGCGCGGCGGCGTCCTTGCTCGAGCAACGCTATGTCGATCCGGAGCGGGGACGCGAGCTCGCTGCGCGGCTCCGACGCGCGAGCCCGCGACTGGCGCAAGTCAGCGAACCGCGCGCCTTTGCCGAAAATGTGACGAGGTGGCTGCGGGCCGAAAGCGGCGACGGCCATCTCGGCCTCAGCTACAGCGAGACGCCGATCGCCGACAATGGTGGCGAGGCCGAATTCGCGGCGAGCGAAATGGAGCGCTGGTACGGCGCTCACGTCAATCACGGCGTGGAGCGGATCGAGCGACTCGACGGCAATATCATGCTGCTCGATCTCAGGGTGTTTCCGCCGCCGGCAATGGGTGCCGACGTCATTGCCGCGGCAATGACCGTGGTCGCGCAAGGCGACGCCCTGATCCTCGACCTGCGCCGCAACGGCGGCGGGTCGGAGACGGCGAATTTGGTCACCGGCTATCTGCTCGACGAGGGCGGCCAGCCGCTCAGCGGATCCTATGACCGTCCCACCAACGTCACCCGCGGCAATTCATCGCCGGCGTGGGTGCCCGGCCGGCGATTCGGCGGCCGGAAACCCCTCTATATCCTGACTTCGCGACGGACTTTTTCGGCCGCAGAAGCCGTCGCCTACGACCTCCAGGCGTTGCGGCGGGCGGTGATCGTGGGCGAGCGGACGGGAGGCGGAGCGCACCCTTATGAGATTCGCCGGATACACAAGCATTTCGCGCTCGACCTGCCCGAGGGTCGATCGATCAATCCGATCACGGGCGGCAATTGGCAGGGGGTCGGCGTTCGACCCGACGTCGAGGTGCCCGCCGATCAGGCGCTGAACCGGGCGCTCGAGCTGGCCCGCGCCGCAATTGCTAGAGATCGATCAGCAGCCGCGTCGGATCCTCGAGCGCTTCCTTCATCCGCACCAGGAAGGTGACCGCCTCGCGCCCGTCGATCAGGCGGTGGTCGTAGGAGAGCGCCAGATACATCATCGGCCGGATCACGATCTGGCCGTCGCGGACGACGGCGCGTTCCTCGATCCGGTGCATGCCGAGCACGGCCGATTGCGGCGGGTTGATGATCGGCGTCGACATGAGCGAGCCGAACACGCCGCCATTGGTGATGGTGAAGGTGCCGCCCTGCATCTCCTCGATCTTGAGCGCGCCGTCGCGGGCGCGCTTGCCGAAATCGGCGATCGCCTTCTCGATGTCGGCAAAGCCGAGATCCTGGACATCGCGCAGCACCGGCACGACCAGGCCCTGCGGCGCCGACACCGCGATCGAGATGTCGACATAATCGTGGTAGACGATCTCCTCCTCGTCGATCGACGCATTGACCGCGGGCAGGTCGCGCAGCGCCAGCACTGCCGCCTTGGCGAAGAAGGCCATGAAGCCGAGCCGGATGCCGTGCTTCTTCTCGAACAGGTCCTTGTAGCGGGCGCGCGCCTCCATCACCGCCGACATGTCGACGTCGTTGAAGGTGGTCAGCATCGCCGCCGTGTTCTGGGCCTCCTTGAGACGGCGGGCGACGGTCTGGCGCAGGCGGGTCATCCGCACCCGTTCCTCGCGGCGCTCCCCGACTTTCGCCGGCGCAGGCGCGGGTGCGGGCGCGGAGCTTGCCGCCGCAGCCGGGGCCGGCGTCGCCGCCGCCTCGGCCTTCTGGAGCTTCGCCGCGGCCAGCACGTCATCCTTGGTCAGCCGGCCGTCCTTGCCCGTGCCCTTGATCTTCGACGGGTCGAGATGGTGCTCGAGCACGATCCGGCGCACCGCCGGCGACAGGGTCAAATGGGTGCCCTCCTCGTCGTCCGCGGCCTCGTCCTTCACCTCGATATTCTCGCCGGCGCCGGCCGGGTTGACCGGGCTCGACGGCGGCGGCTCGGCGGCGGCGGGGGCCGGCGTCGCGGCCGCCGCGCCGCCTTCGTCGATCTGCGCGATCACCGCGCCGACCGCGACCGTGTCGCCTTCCTTGACCAGCTGCGCGCCCATCACGCCGGCGGCCGGCGCATTGACCTCGACCGCGACCTTGTCGGTCTCGAGGCTGGCGATCGGCTCGTCCGCCTTGACCGGATCACCCGGCTTCTTGAGCCACTGGCCGAGCGTCGCCTCGGTGATCGATTCGCCCAGCGTCGGCACTTTGACTTCGGTCGCCATCCTGATTTCCTTAGCTCGCTTTTCTCTTCGCCCGCGCGTCATGGCCGAGCGCCGCGGCGATCAATGCCGCCTGTTCCGCCGCGTGCCGCTTGGCGAGGCCGGTTGCCGGCGATGCCGACGCCTCGCGGCCGGCATAGAAGGGCCGCTTCGGCTTCAGGCCGGCTTCGCCGAGCCGGCGCTCGATGCGCGGCGCGACATGGGCCCAATAGCCCTGGTTGCGCGGCTCTTCCTGGGCCCAGATCACGTCCTCGACATTGGTCATCCGCTTGATCCGGGCGAGGAAGGCCTCGCCCGGGAAGGGATAGAGCTGCTCGATCCGGACGATCGACACGTCCGTGTCGCCGGCCTGGTCGCGCGCCTCGATCAGCTCGTAAGCGAGCTTGCCGGTGCACAGGACGAGCCGGCGAACATCCTCGTCGCGCGGCGGATTGGGATCGGACAGGATCCGGCGGAAATGGCTGTCGCCGCTGAAGTCGGCGAGGCTCGAGACCGCGCTCTTGTTCCGCAGCAGCGATTTGGGCGTCATGATCACCAGCGGCTTGCGGAAGTCGCGGTGCATCTGCCGGCGCAGCAGGTGGAAATAATTGGCCGGGGTGGTGCAGTTGGCGACCTGCATATTGTCCTCGGCGCAGAGCTGCAGGAAGCGCTCCGGCCGGGCCGAGCTGTGCTCCGGCCCCTGCCCCTCATAGCCGTGCGGCAGCAGCATCACGAGGCCGCTGGCGCGCAGCCATTTTGCCTCGCCGGCGGCGATGAACTGGTCGATCATCACCTGGGCGCCATTGACGAAATCGCCGAACTGGCCTTCCCACAGCACCAGGGTCTGCGGGTCGGCGAGCGACCAGCCATATTCGAAGCCGAGCACGCCGAATTCGGACAGCGGGCTGTCGCGCACCTCGAACCGGGCCGGGCCGACCTCGGTCAGCGGGATATATTTGGCGCCGGTCTCCTGATCGACCCAGGCGAGGTGGCGCTGGCTGAACGTGCCGCGGGCGCTGTCCTGACCCGACAGGCGCACCGGATGACCCTCGCGCACCAACGTGCCGAAGGCGAGCGCCTCGGCGGTCGCCCAGTCGAAGCCGGCGCCGCTCTCGAACATCTCGCGGCGGGCGTCGATCACCCGCGCCAGCGTCTTGTGGACGTTGAGCCCGTCAGGGACCCTGGTCAGGATCGTGCCGATCTCGCCGAGCGTCTCCTCGTCGACTGCGGTGCCGACATTGCGGCGCTCGGTGATCGCGGCCTTGGGCCGGCCGAGGCCCTGCCACTTGCCCTCGAACCAGTCGGCCTTGTTCGGCAGATAGGAATTGGCCGCCTCGAACTCGCCCTCGAGCAGGGTGGTGAAGGCGGCGACTTCGCCGTCGAGCCAGCCCTTGGCGATCACGCCCTCCGCCTCGAGCCGGCCGGCATAGACGTCGGAGATCGGCGGATGCTGGCGGATCTCCTTGTACATGAGCGGCTGGGTGAAGCTCGGCTCGTCGCCTTCATTGTGGCCGAAGCGGCGGTAGCACCACATGTCGATGACGATGTCGCGGTTGAACTTCTGGCGATATTCGATCGCGAGCTTGCAGCAGAAGGTCACCGCCTCCGGATCGTCGCCGTTGACGTGCAGGATCGGCGCCTGGATGCCCTTGGCGACGTCGGACGGATAAGGCGACGAGCGCGCGAATTGCGGCGAGGTGGTGAAGCCGACCTGGTTGTTGATGATGAAATGGAGGCAGCCGCCGGTCGAATAGCCGGGGATGCCGGAGAAGCCGAGGCACTCCCAGACGATGCCCTGGCCGGCGAACGCGGCGTCGCCGTGCAGCAGCACCGGCAGCACCGTATCGCCTTCCTCGTCGCCACAGGCGATCTGCTGGGCGCGGGTCTTGCCGAGCACGACCGGATCGACCGCCTCGAGATGGCTGGGATTGGGGACCAGGCTCAAATGCACCTTGACCCCGTCGAACTCGCGGTCGGACGAGGTGCCGAGATGATATTTGACGTCGCCCGAGCCGCCGACATCCTCGGGATTGGTGGCGCCGCCGGCGAATTCGGAGAAGATCGCGCGATAGGGCTTGCCCATCACATTGGCGAGCACGTTGAGCCGGCCGCGATGGGCCATGCCGACGACGATCGTGTTCACGCCGAGCTGGCCGCCATATTTGATCACGGCTTCGAGCGCCGGCACCATCGATTCGCCGCCGTCGAGGCCGAACCTCTTGGTCCCGACATATTTGCGGGCGAGGAACTTCTCCCACTGCTCGGCCTGCACGACCTTGGTCAGGATCGCCTGCTTGCCCTCGGGGGTGAAACGGATCTCGGCCTCGCGCCCTTCCATCCGCTCCTGGAGGAAGCGGCGCTCCTCCAGGTCGTTGATGTGCATATATTCGAGGCCGATCTTGCCGCAGTAATTGCGCCTGAGGATCTCGACGATCTCCCGGACCGTCGCCCGCTCGAGGCCGAGCGCGCCGCCGATATAGACCGGCCGGTCGAGCGCATCGCCGGTGAAGCCGTGGAATTCCGGGGTCAGGTCGGCCGGCATGTCGCGCTTGTGCAGGCCGAGCGGGTCGAGATCGGCGGCGAGATGGCCGCGCACCCGATA
>JAYRLF010000373.1:0-4108 GCA_041905385.1 Allosphingosinicella sp. | reverse complement strand
CGTTCGGCTGCTTGCCTGGCAGTTCACCAAGCCGGTCATGATCGCCAATCTGATCGCCTGGCCGGTCGCCTGGTGGGTGATGCGCGACTGGCTGAACGGCTTCGACGCCCGCATCGATCTCGGGCCGGGCCCGTTCGTGGTCGCCGGCGCGCTCGCCTTCGTGATCGCGATCGGCACGATCACCGGCCACGCCCTGCGCGTCGCCCGCACCAACCCGATCCACGCGCTGCGCTATGAATAGGCCTCCAGCCGACGTTTGTCGAAGCGGGACCGGCTCTCGCCGAATGCCAGCGGCCGGCCGGCGCCGGCGTGATTAGCCTGACCATCGGAAAGAGATGACATGACCCCCAGCCTGATCCTTGCCGGGACGGCCCTCGCCATTACCGCGATGCTGTGCCTTGCCGGCCTGCGCGCCTGGAACGACTGGCTCGCGCTCAAGCGGCTCGAATTGGACCGGGACCATCCGGCCGAGCAGGGCGAAGACGATGGCGAGATCGGAGTCCGGATCGAGCTCGCCGCGGTCCGCGAACGGCTCAAGAAGCTCGAGGCGATCGCCAGCGGGGTCGAGCTCTAAGCGGATATAGCGCTCTTTCCGCTCCGCAGGGCGGCGCTATACCGGCGCCATGGCGAACCGAGACCAAGAATCGATTGGCATGGCGGGACGGCTCGTGATCGGCGGCATTGCCGGCTTCGTCGCGACCATGGCGATGACCGCGGCGATGCGGCGGCTGCACGCCAAATTGCCGGCGAAGGAACGCTACCCGCTCACCCCGCGCGAGATTGTCGACACGACGCTCGCGCCGCCGGCCTCGATCGCGCCCGACCTCACGCTCGCCGCCCACTTCGCTTATGGCGCCGCCTGCGGCGCGCTGATCGCGGCGGCGAGTCCGCGCATCGGCCGCTTCGGCGGCGCGGCGGCGGGCGGCGGCATCTGGCTCGCCTCCTATATGGGCTGGATCCCGGCGATCGGCGCGCTCAAGCCCGCCACCAGTCATCCGCTGCGCCGCAACCTGGTGATGATCGGCGCCCATTTTGCCTGGGGCTGGTCGACCGCGGAGGGCATCAGGGAGCTCGGCAAGTCGCGCGCGACGATCTTCGCGTCGGGGCCGGACCGCGACGCAGCGAAGGGACCGGGCGCGATCGTTACGCCTCAGGCTTGATCTGCCGCCCTTACCGCTTCAGTCTCCGCCGATGCTCGGGCTCATCGCATTCGCCGCGGCCGCAGCGCAGGCCGCGCCCCCCGCTCTCCCCGGAATCTGGGAAGGCACGGTCGGCAATCTGCCGATCCGCGCCTGTTTCGTGAACCGCGAATGGGGCCCGTTCGGCGCTTATTTTTATCTGTCGCAGCGGCGGCTGATCGCGCTCGATGGCGTGGAAGGGTCGCCCCTGGCTTTCCGCGAAGGCGTCGCCGACGATGCCAACGCGCCACGCTGGCAGGTCCAGTCGGTCAGCGGCAGCCAGCTGCAGGGCCGCTGGTCGGGCGGCCGGCGCACGCTCCCGGTCCGCCTCACCCGCGTCGGCGCGGCGACCGGCGAGGACAGCCATTGCGCCGCCATGGCCTTCCATCAGCCGTTGCTGGCCGGCATTCGAACCGTCACCCGGCGCGCCTCTGCCGACGGCGTCGCTTATACGAAGATCACGCTCGATCATGGCGGCCGCTTCGACGCGGCCGTGGAGACCTTCGCGCTCGACGGTGCCGGCGATGCGACGCGGCGGGTCAACACCCTGCTCGCCCGCTCGCTGGCCGGAAATCCGCCCGACTGGTTCGATTGCCTGCGCTCGCCGCTACAGTCGGGCCCGATGGACGGCGGCCTCAGCGAGACGTTCGAGCCGGTGATGATCTCGCGCCGGTGGCTGAGCGTGAACCATCAATATGACGGCTTCTGCGGCGGCGCCCATCCCAATTCGGGCACGACCTACGAGACCTATGATCTCGTCGCCGGCGCCCAGGTCGACCTGCACGACTGGTTCCTCCCGAGCGCCGTGCAGCGGCAGCGCTTCGAGGGCAGCGAGGAGGAGATCAAGAGGCTGTTGCCGCCGCTGCGCGACATCATCCTCGCCGGCTGGAGCACGGATGCGGAGGAATGCACCGGCGTGGTCCAGGAGGCGGAATATTGGAACATCGGCCTGCGCCGCGACGGCTTCGTCTTCTCGCCGAGCCTGCCCCACGTCTCGCAGGCCTGCGGCGATGAATTCACAGTGCCGTTCGCGCGGGTCCGCGCGCTCCTGACCCGCGAGGGCGCGGCGAATGTCGACGCGCTTCGGGCGGAACGCGCTCGAGGCTGACCAACTCCGGTCGTGAAGTCAGTCGACGTGCGGGCTGATCGCCGGCGGATCGCTGGCCGGGAAGCTCTCGTCGACCGCCTGGTCGACCTTCTCCCATTGCTCGGGCGGATCGCGCATCGCCTCAGGGCCGGCCGAACGGGCGGCGCCCGACTGGCCGACCGGCCCCGGCGCGGTCTTGCCGCGGCTGTGCGCGGCTGCGGGCACATCCTCGTCCTTGTCCGCGAGCCAGTAGCGGCGCGCGGCGATCGCGGCGCCGAAGCCGACCACCGCAGCCCCGGCCGCGGCGATAATCGACGTGGTTCGATTCCATTTCATCAATCCGGCCTTTCCGGTCGCTTCTTCGTCCGCTTCGCCGGCGCGCGCCTTTTCGTCGGTCGCCATGGCGGCCCCTTTCTGTCTTGATTGCGCCGGTGGAACAATCGGAGCAAGGGACCGGTTCCCGGATTTAGCAACTGATGAGGACGGATAGTTGAACGAGGCCGAGACGCTATCGCCGGTGCTGCCGAACCGGGTCGAGGAAGCGACCCGGCGGCTGCTCGCCAAGGCCTGCGAACGCGAGCTCGTGCTGGCCACCGCCGAGAGCTGCACCGGCGGCATGCTCGCCTCCCTGCTCACCGACGTGCGCGGCGTCGCCCACGCGTTCGACCGCGGCTTCGTCACCTATAGCGAGGAGGCCAAGACCGAGATGCTCGGCGTCCCCGCCGATCTGATTGCCGCCGAAGGCGCGGTCTCGAAGCCGGTCGCGATCGCCATGGCCGAAGGCGCGCTCGAACGGTCCCGCGCCCATATCACGCTCTCGATCACCGGCTTCGCCGACAGCGGCGACGAGCCCGGGCTCGTCCACTTCGCATGCGCGCGCAGCGGGCGTATCACGGCGCACCGCGAGGCGCATTTCGGTCCGATCGGCCGGGGTGCGACCCGCATCGCCTGCATGGAGGTGGCGATCGAGATGATGACGGAGATGCTGTAATGGCCAAGGCCGGGACGAAGAGGCGGCCGCCGTTCGCCGCGATCCATCGCCACGGCTTCGTGCGGGTCGGCGCCGCCAGCCCGGTCGCCTCGGCCGGCGACGTCGCCTTCAACGTCGAGCAGACGATCGCCTTGGCGCGCGAGGCGGCCGGGCGCGGTGTCGATTTGCTGGTCTTCCCCGAGCTCAACGTCTCCTCCTACGCGGTCGACGATCTTCACCTGCAGGACGCGTTCCTCGACACGGTCGAGGCGGGGATCGCCCGCATCGCCGCGGAGACCGAAGAGCTCGGCACCGTCCTGGTCGTCGGCGCGCCGGTACGGCGCAATGGCCGGCTCTACAATTGCGGGGTCCCGATCGCGCGCGGCCGGATCCTCGGCGTCGTGCCGAAGACCTATTTGCCCAATTATCGCGAATATTATGAGAAGCGCTGGTTCGTCTCGGGCATGGGCCTGGAGGGGCTGAAATGCGATCTGGCGGGGCAGGCCGTGCCGTTCGGGGCCGACCTGATCTTCGCCGCCGAAGACCTCGACGACTTCCTCTTCCACGTCGAGATTTGCGAGGATTATTGGGCGCCGCAGCCGCCCTCGACAGAAGGCGCGCTCGCCGGCGCACTGGTGCTCTGCAACCTGTCCGCCTCGAACATCACGATCGGCAAGGCGGACGAGCGCAAATTGCTCTGCGCCAGCCACGCCAGCCGCTGCATCGCCGCTTATGTCTTCTCCGCTTCGGGCCCGGGCGAGAGCACGACGGATCTCGCCTGGGACGGGCAGGGCTCGATCTACGAGCTTGGCGAATTGCTCGCCGAGACCGGCCGGTTCGACTGGACCGCCGAGCTCGCCGTCGCGGATGTCG
>JAYRLF010000372.1:0-4114 GCA_041905385.1 Allosphingosinicella sp. | reverse complement strand
AATCGATCGAGAACCTGAAGGCGGTGATCGCCGCCCTGCCCGACGATCCATTCGAACGCGCCGCCCATGACGGCGCGCTTCGCCAGCTCGAGGCGCGGCGCGACTGGCTGAAGAATCTGCCCAAGAACATGCTGGACAGCCAGTAGCTTAGCGGATAGTTATTGCGAAACGCAATATTGGAGCCCTGGTCATGGCCTTGTCCCTTTTGCTCGCCGCGCTTGCTCTCGGCACCGCACCGATCACGGCCGACGAGGTGATCGCGCGCAGCGCTGCGGCGGTCGGCGGCGTCGAGGCGCTTCGCGCTTTGCAGAACATCCGGCTGATCGCCGAATGGACCGAGAACGGCACCGCCTTCCGGGGCGACTATCGCGCGACCCGCGACGGCCGCATGCGGATCGACGTCTTCGTCGACGGGCGCCAGGTGTTCAGCGAAGGCATCGACCGCCTCGGCGCGTGGGAGCAAAGGGGCCCGGCCGCCGCCGCCACAGCGGTCGGCGACCGAGCCCGCAATGCGCTTGCCCACGGCATCGCCTATCGCTTCGACGGGCTCTGGTTCGCGCGCGAGCGGGGCCGGACGGTCAGCCTGGTCGGGACCGAGCGGGTCGGCGCGATCGACTATCATGTCATGAAGCTGGCCTTTCCGGACGGGTTCGAGACCTATTTCTACGTCAATCCGCAGACCTGGCTGATCGAGCGCCAGCGCGATCAGCGCGCCTACCATCCCAGCAACGACCCGACCGTGATTCGGGTCGAGAGCGTCCACCAGGCGTTCGCGCCGATGTGCGGCGTCCAGTTCGCGCGCGCCTCGCACGACCGCAATCTCGGATCCGGCGCGATGCTGTCGGAAAATCGGGTCGTCGAAGCGCGGTGCAACGTCGCCGAGAGCACGCTCGGGATCGACCGCCCCGCCGCGCCCGCCGGCGGCTGATCGGGAACCGAACGCCGTCCGAACGGTCTTCGGGCGGGTGAAGATCGCCACGTTCAACGTCAACGGCGTCAACGGCCGGATCGACCTCCTGGTCGAATGGCTGAGCGAGAGCCGGCCGGACGTCGCCTGCCTGCAGGAGCTGAAGAGCCCGGACGAGAAATTCCCGGCGCGGGCGATCGAGAAGGCCGGCTATGGCGCGATCTGGCATGGCCAGAGCCGCTGGAACGGAGTCGCCATCCTCGCCCGCGGCTGCGAGCCGGTCGAGACGCATCGCGGCCTGCCCGGCGATCCATCCGACACGCATTCGCGCTACATCGAGGCGGCAGTGAGCGGCGTCCTGATCGGCTGTCTGTATCTGCCCAACGGCAATCCGGTGCCGGGTCCGAAATTCGACTATAAATTGCGCTGGATGGAGCGGCTGACCGCGCGGGCCGCCGAGCTGGTCGCGCTCGATTGCCCGGTCGTGCTGGCCGGGGACTATAACATCATCCCGACCGAGGCGGACGTCTACAAGCCGGAGCGCTGGAAGGACGACGCCCTGTTCCAGCCCGAGCCGCGCGCGCAATATCGCCGACTGCTCGCGCAGGGCTGGACCGACGCCGTCCGCACGCTCCACCCGAAGGAGACTATCTACACCTTCTGGGATTATTGGCGGAACGCCTGGGCGCGCAATGCCGGCATCCGGATCGATCATCTACTGCTCAACAAAGCCGCCGCCAGGCGGCTCGAGGCGGCGGAGGTCGACCTCGAGACGCGCGGCCGCCCGCATGCGAGCGATCATGCGCCGACCTGGGTCAGGCTCAGTGAAGACCCGACTGCCGCCAGGACCGGTGTACCGCGTAAAACGCCTCGGAAGCCGGTCCGCCGGGTTCGGCGCTGATCGACTACAGCCGGGCGACCTAGCCTGGACCGAGGGTTTGAACAGGCCGGTCTGGCAACAGGCTCAAGCGGGCCGCGCGCGCACTGGTGATGAGGCACTTCGAGGTCGCGGGCTTTCGTGCCTCTCAGGCGTGCCGGTCAGCTTGACCGATCACACCGTCGCCGCATCCAGGCGCGGAGGCGGGAGCCGCGCGCCGACGAAATCGGCGACGTTCACTGCTGCAGGGTGCCCCCGATTGCACAGGATAATCACATGATAGCGGGGGTAGATCGACAGATCGCCGTTGATCCCCGGCGCGCCGCCGCCGTGCCCGTAGCAGGTGACGGCGTTGCGCGTTCGGATCGAGAATCCCAGACCCCAGTGACCGGCGCCGGCCTGGATACGGGGGGTCATCATCGCTGCGAGGGTTCGGGTGGAGACCAATCGGCCTCGCCTGAGCCCGACCGTGAATGCGTGCAGATCTTCGACCGTGGAATAGCCGCCCCCGGCGGGCAGGCCGGAATAAGGCGGGAGGGGCCGGAGACCCGTCTGGGTGGAGCCCGTATAGGGGAGCGCCCCCGGATAAGGCGAAGCGAAACTCAGCGAGGTCGCCGCCATCCCACAGGGCCGAAAGACGCGGCCCTCGACCAGATCCGCATAAGGCCGGCCAGTCACCCGTTCGAGGATCGCGCCGAGCAGCACATAGCCGTAATTGCTGTAACCCCAGCGGCTGCCGGGCTCGAAGGCCGGCGCACGCGCGCCGTAGAAGGCAACCAGCCCCGCGATCGTGCGCAGGCGGGCCGCGTTCACATCATATTCGGGCCCGAATATGTCGCCGGTGCCGCCGCTATGGGTGAGCAAATGCTCGATTGTGACGAGTTCGGCGATCGTCCGGTTCGGATAGTCGACGAGGTGGGCGCCGATTCTGTCCGACAGCGAAAGGCGCCCGGCCTCGACCAGCTGCATGACCGCGACCGCGGTGAACATCTTGCCCATCGAACCGATACAGAAGCGGGTCGAGATCCGGTTCGCACGCCGGCCTGCAATATCGGCCATGCCGGCTGCGCGGCGAAACAGCACGTCACTACCGCGCGCGACGATCGCGGCGCCGCTGAATCGACCGGTTCGGGCCTCCGCGCCGAGCTTCTCGGACAGCATGGCGAGCACCCGCCGTTCCTCCAGCCGCCGGATCGCCGATGTGGTCGGCGCCCCGGCAAAGCTGATATCGCCGAGTCGCTCCGCGCCCTCCGCCGTCAGAACAAGCCGCGAGTGACGGTCCCAGAGCCGATCCTTCATCCAGGCCGTGATCTCGTCGGGACCGGTAACCTGCGCGCCAAGCAGCTCGAAAACGCCCGAGATTTCACGAACGCCGAGGTCGTCGTCGACATAGGGCAGGACGGATGGGGCGAATAGCTCGACGAAGCGGCGATAGGCGCCGAAGTCCGGATCATTGAATGCTGCCAACCAACGCTGCAGCCATTGCGTCAGCAACGCCGCGCGCGATTGGCCGAATGCCGGGCCGGAGGAAAGGCCGATCAGGGCGCCGGCGGCACTCGTCAGCAAATCTCGCCGGTTCACGTCGCCTCCCGATTTATGTAGGTAACTACATATCTTGGTGCTAATGGTTCGGCAAGCGTCAGTTTCGGCGCGGGAGCGAAGCATGGCCCAGCGCCCGGATTACAGCCGCAGCGTCGGCGCCGCCGCCTTGGGGGCGCGGCTGCGCCGGTTGTCGGAACGGATCGATCGCGACGTCGCAACCATTTATGCCGCCCACGGCGTCGCCTTCGAGCAACGCTGGTTCGGCCTGCTCAACCAGATCGTCCTCAACGGCCCGATGTCGGTCGGCGAGATCGCCTCGGCGCTTCGCATCACCCATGTGTCGGTGAGCCAGTCGAGCCAATCGCTGGAGAAGGCCGGACTCGTCCACTCGTTGCCCGACCCGGTCGACGCGCGCCGACGGCGGTTGGCGCTGACCGAGCGAGGGAACCGGCTCGTCGCGGACTTCGCCTCGCTATGGGCGGCATTGGAAGAGGCCGCGATCGAGCTCGACGCGGAGGCCGGCAATCTGGTGAAGCTACTCGATCGCCTCGACGACGCGCTCGACCGGGAACCATTGCCCGAACGGGTCAGGCGCCGGTTCGGACCGGGGAGTCCACGCGACATGGATCGCATCAGTCATGGCGAGTGATTTGGGGCGCCGCGTAGGGCTCCTGCCACGGCTACGGAGGGCATGCTGCATCGCTCACCTTCGGCGAGCGGCGGAATGAACAGGTCGCCCTGTCCCCCGGACAGGGCTAAGCAGTGCGAGGCACTGCTTACCTGTTGAT
>JAYRLF010000371.1:0-4136 GCA_041905385.1 Allosphingosinicella sp. | reverse complement strand
CGACGAGGATCAGGCCGCGCTGCGACGAGGTCGTCGGATTATATTGCTTGAGTGCCATCGCTCTCGCCTCAGATACCGGTGGTGACGTCGATCGACTGGCCCTCGGCCAGCGTCACGATCGCCTTCTTGACGTCCGAGCGGGTGTAGGGGCGACCCTTCCAGCGCTTGGTCTTGCCCTTGCTCGTGATCGTGTTGACGCCCGTCACGCTGACGCCGAACAGCGCCTCCACCGCCGCCTTGATCTGCGGCTTGGTGGCGTCGTTGGCGACCTTGAAGACGACCGCATTCTGCTCGGAGAGCAGGGTCGACTTCTCGGTGATGTGGGGGGCGAGGACGACGTCGTAATGGCTGACGTCGACGCGCGCGTCCTGCTTCTTGGCCTTAGCCATTGAACCGGGCCTCCAGCTTCTCGACCGCGGCGCGGGTCAGCACCAGAGTCTCGTGATTGAGAATGTCGTAGACGTTCGCGCCGATCGCCGGCAGCAGGTTGACCTCGCGCAAATTCGCCGAAGCGTGGGCGAAGCCGACGTTGATCGCGTCGCCGTCGATCACCAGCGCCGTCTTGCCGAGGCCGAGCTTGCCGAGCTGGTCCTTCAGCTGCGCGGTCTTGGCCTCCTTGAGGTCGAGATTGTCGAGCACGACGATATTGCCGGCGGCCGCCTTGGCGGAGAGCGCCATGCGCAGGCCGAGCGCGCGGACCTTCTTGTTGAGCGACGGGTTGAAGACGCGGGCGCGGGCGCCGTGCGCCTTGCCGCCGCCGACGAAGATCGGCGCGCGCCGATCGCCGTGACGGGCGGTGCCGCCGCCCTTCTGCCGGCCATATTTCTTGCCGGTGCGGGCGACGTCGCTGCGCTCGCGGGTCGCGCGGGTCGGCGCGCGGCGCTTCTCGAGCTGCCAGGTGACGACCCGGTGCAGGATGTCCGCGCGCGGCTCGACGCCGAACACGGCGTCGTTGAGCTCGATGTCCGAGCCCTTGCCCTTGCCGTCCAGGCTTTGGACCTTGACCTTCATGTTCAGCCTTCCTTGCTTTCGTCGGCGGCCGGGCTGTCGCCCTCGGCGGCCGGAGCCTCGTCAGCAGCAGCGGCGGCCTCGGCGGCGCCCGCTTCCTGCTCGGCGGCGATGGCGGCGACTTCCTCGTCGCTCGGCAGCGCCGGGATCTCGTGGACCGCAGCCTCCTCGACCAGGCCGGCCGGAGCCTCCTCGTGCTGGATCTCGGCGCCCGCTTCCTTGAGACCGGCCGGATAAGGCACGTTCTCCGGACGGGCGACCTTGACCGCATCCTCGACCAGGAGCCAGCTGCCCTTGTGGCCCGGGACGGAGCCGCGGACGAAGATCAGGCCGCGGCCGGCATCGGTGCGGACGATCTCGAGATTCTGCTGGGTGCGGTTGCGCGCGCCCATATGGCCGGCCATCTTCTTGTTCTTGAAGACGCGGCCCGGATCCTGGCGGTTGCCGGTCGAGCCGTGCGAGCGGTGCGAGACCGAGACGCCGTGGGTGGCGCGCAGGCCGCCGAAGCCCCAGCGCTTCATCGCGCCGGCAAAGCCCTTGCCCTGGGTCACGCCCTGGACGTCGACCAGCTGGCCGGCGACGAAATGGTCAGCCGAGATTTCGGCGCCGACGTCGAGGAGCGCATCCTCGGCGACGCGGAACTCGACCAGCTTCGCCTTGGGCTCCACCTCGGCCTTGCCGAAATGGCCGCGCTGCGGCTTGGAAAGATTCTTGGCCTTGGCCGAGCCGGCGCCGAGCTGGACGGCATTGTAGCCGTCGCGCTCCGCCTCGCGGCGGGCGACGACCTGGACATTGTCAAGCGACAGGACGGTGACCGGAACGTGCCGGCCGTCTTCCTGGAACAATCGGGTCATCCCGACCTTCTTCGCGATCACGCCAGTGCGCATGATCAAACTCCCTACGACAGAGGCCCCCGAGGAAATCCCGGGGGCGTGTTGACCCTTGAAACGATGCGTGCCCCGCCTGGGCCAGTTCCCGCCGGAGCGGGAGAGCGGGGGACGCAGCCGGAAGCTTTGCTTCCGCGGTATCCCGATATCAGCGGCCGCTTAGGCCAGCTTGATCTCCACGTCGACGCCGGCGGCGAGATCGAGCTTCATCAGCGCGTCGACCGTCTGCGGCGTCGGCTGCACGATGTCGAGCAGCCGCTTGTACGTCCTCACCTCGAACTGCTCGCGCGACTTCTTGTCGATGTGCGGCGAACGGTTGACGGTGAACTTCTCGATCCGCGTCGGCAGAGGAATGGGTCCGCGGATGAGCGCGCCGGTGCGGCGGGCGGTGTCGGCGATGTCGCCGGTCGCCTGGTCGAGCACACGATGATCGAACGCCTTCAGGCGAATGCGGATGTTCTGCGTTTCCATTCCATATACCGATGCGAAAGAGCCCTCCTTCGCTGAAGCTTCGGCGGGCAAGCCCGCCTGGCCTTTCGCGAAGGACTACAAAACTCGTTTTAACCCAGTCCTGCGAAGCCTTTGGCGAAGCAGGAAAAAGCAAGCCGCCCGAATCGAGTACGACCCGGGCGGCTGGCCCCTATATTACTTCGTGATCGTGCCGACAACCCCCGCGCCGACGGTCCGGCCGCCTTCGCGGATCGCGAAGCGCAGGCCCTGGTCCATGGCGATCGGAGCGATCAGCTTCACGCCGAGCGTGACGTTGTCGCCGGGCATGACCATCTCGGTGCCTTCCGGCAGGATCACTTCGCCCGTCACGTCGGTCGTGCGGAAGTAGAACTGCGGACGGTAGTTGGCGAAGAACGGCGTGTGACGGCCGCCCTCGTCCTTCGACAGGACATAGACCTCGGCCGAGAAGTCGGTGTGCGGCGTGATCGAGCCGGGCTTGGCCAGAACCTGGCCGCGCTCGACATCGTCACGGCCGACGCCGCGCAGCAGCGCGCCGATATTGTCGCCCGCCTGGCCCTGGTCGAGCAGCTTGCGGAACATCTCGACGCCGGTGACGACGGTCTTGGCGGTGTCGCGGATGCCGACGATCTCGACTTCCTCGCCGACCTTGACCACGCCGGTCTCGACGCGGCCGGTGACGACGGTGCCGCGGCCCGAGATCGAGAACACGTCCTCGATCGGCATCAGGAACGGCTTGTCGAGCGGACGCTCCGGCTGCGGGATCCAGTCGTCGACCGCCTTCATCAGGTTGAGGATCGCCTGGCGGCCGGTCTCCGGATTCGAATCCTCGAGCGCGGCGAGCGCCGAGCCGGCGATGATCGGAATATTGTCGCCGTCGAAGTCGCGCTTGGAGAGCTCCTCGCGGATCTCGAGCTCGACCAGCTCGAGCAGCTCGGGATCGTCGACCTGGTCGACCTTGTTGAGGAACACGACCATGGTCGGCACGCCGACCTGCTTGGCGAGCAGGATGTGCTCCTTGGTCTGCGGCATCGGGCCGTCGGCGGCCGACACGACCAGGATCGCGCCGTCCATCTGGGCGGCGCCGGTGATCATGTTCTTCACATAATCGGCGTGGCCCGGGCAGTCGACGTGCGCATAGTGGCGCTGCTCGGTCTCATACTCGACGTGCGCGGTCGAGATGGTGATGCCGCGCTCGCGCTCTTCCGGCGCCTTGTCGATATTGTCGTAGCTGGTGAAGGTCGCGCCGCCGGTCTCGGCGAGCACCTTGGTGATCGCCGCCGTCAGCGAGGTCTTGCCATGGTCGACGTGACCGATGGTGCCGATGTTGCAGTGCGGCTTCGTCCGCTCGAATTTAGCTTTCGCCATTTTCCCTAACCCTCGTCTTTCAGTTCAATGTTGCTTCGACCACGCTCAGGCGAGCTTGGCCTTCACCTCTTCAGCGACGTTCGCCGGCACCTCGTCATAGTGCGAGAACTGCATCGTGTACTGGGCACGGCCCTGCGTGAAGGACCGCAGCTCATTAACGTAGCCGAACATATTCGCAAGCGGCACCATCGCCTCGACGACCTGTGCATTGCCGCGGCTGTCCGTACCCTGGATCTGGCCGCGCCGGCTGTTCAGGTCGCCGATCACGTCGCCCAGATAGTCTTCCGGGGTCACGACCTCAACCTTCATCATCGGCTCGAGCAATTTGATGCCGGCCTTTTGCGCCGCCTCGCGCATCGCGGCGCGGCCGGCGATCTCGAAGGCGAGCGCCGACGAGTCGACGTC
>JAYRLF010000370.1:0-4142 GCA_041905385.1 Allosphingosinicella sp. | reverse complement strand
CGGCCAGGCGATCAGATTGGCGATCATGACCGGCTTGGTGAACTGCCAGGCAAGCAGCCGAACGATGTCGCGGCTGCGGGCGCCGAACACCTTGCGGATGCCGATCTCCTTGGTGCGGCGCTCGGCGGTGAAGGCGGCGAGGCCGAACAGACCGAGACAGGCGATCACCACCGCGAGCATCGCGAAGCCGGCGAAGGTCCGGCCGCGGGCGGCGTCGGTGGCGTAGAGGTCGGCGAGCTGCTCGTCGGCGAACTCGCCCTCGAACGGCACGTCCGGAACGATCCGGCGCCAGACCTGCTCGACATTGCGGCGGACCGCATCGGGATTGGCCGAACGGAAACGAATGATCATCGTCCGGTAGATGCCGCGATCGTAGAAGAGCATCGGCTCGACCGGCTCGCGCAGCGAGCGGAAGCGGCTGTTGGCGGTGACGCCGACGATCGTCGCCGGGGTCATGCCGATCTCCTCCGAGAACTGGTCGACCAGGATCGTCTTGCCCAAGGCCGCCTGCGGGCTGGCGAAGCCCATGCGCTCGGTCGCGAGCTGGTTGACGACGATGTTGAGGCCGCGCTGGACCATCGCGCGCTGCGATGCGTCGGCGGCCTCCTCCGGCTCATAAGCGGTGAAGCCGTTATCGTTGGCGAAGCGGCGCGACAGCGGCCGGCCGACGAGCATCGGGATTCGCATCGTCGGGAAGAATTCCGGGCTGACGCTATATTGGCCGATCAGCGGCCGGGTCGACTGGCCGGGCACCTGGACGTTTGCGTTGAGGGTGGTGCCGCTGGCGACATAGATGTTGCCGGCGGCGACGCTCTCGACGCCCTCGACCGCGTCGATCTGGCGCATCAGATTCTCGGTGACCGGGATCACCGCGGCGCGGCTCATATTGTCGACCTGGATCAGGCCCTCGCGCTCGAAGCCGAGGTCGGTGCTCTGCGCGAACATGGTCTGGGCGTAGACGACGATGGTGCAGACGATCAGGCCGATCGAGATGGCGAACTGGCCGACCACCAGCGCGCCGCGCAGCCGTCCGGTGCCGAGCGGCTCGGCCGAGGACTTGTTGACCTTGAGCACCTCGCCCGGCTGGTAGCGCGACAGATAGAAAGCAGGGTAGAGTCCGCCCGCCAGGCCGACCAGCAGCCAAAGCCCGACCACCGGCAGCAGGATGCCGTCGAGGCCGAGATAGGTGACCTCGAGATTCGAATTGAGGAAGGCCGACAGATAGGGAAGGCCGAGCTCGACCAGGGTCAGCGCGACCAGCAGCGCGACGCCGGTGATCAGCATCGACTCGCCGAGGAACTGCGTGACCAATTGCCGGCGCTGGGCGCCGAGCACCTTGCGCAGCGCGACCTCGCGGGCGCGCTGGCTGGCGCGGGCGGTGGCAAGGTTGATGAAGTTGACCGCCGCCATCAGCAGGATCAGCAAGGCGACGACCGCGAAGGTGACGATCGTGCGGCGGTCGTTGCCGGGCCGCTCGAGCGGGCCGTCGGCGCCGCTCAGATGGACGTCGCGGACGTTGACGAAGCGCCAGTCGAACAGGTCGCCTTCGCTGACTCTCTGGCCGCCGACATTCTGCGGCGGGATCGTGCGCCGTTCCCAGTCGGCCAGCCGGGCGGTGAGCGCGGCCGGATCCGCGCCTTCGCGCAGCCGCGCATAGACATAGCCGTTGACGCAGCCCCAGCCGCACTCCTCCTTGTCCTGCGCGGCGATCCGGCCGAACATGGTGAATTCCATATGGCTGTTGCGCGGGATGTCCTCGGTGACCCCGGTGACGCGCAGCGCATATTGTTCGCCGCGCCGGATCGCGGTCACGGTCTGGCCAATGATGTCGATCGACCCGAACCGGTTCATCGCCTCGGTACGGCTGAGCACCAGTCCGTCCGGCCGACTCAGCGCCGTCGCCGGATTGCCGCGCAGGAAGGGAAGACGGACGATCTGGAAGAAGTTGGGCTCGACCAGATGCATCGGTGCGAAGCTTGGCTCGCCATTGCGCAGGAAGACCGGCTCGACCCCTTCGGCGCGGGAGATCGCCTCGATCTCCGGGAAGTCGCGGCCGAGCGTCTCGGCAATAATGCCGTGCGCGCCCTGCTGCGGCGTCGGCCGCGACACGTCCGGGCCGACATTTACGGCCTGGATCTGGAAGGTGCGGTCGGCCTCGGGCAGCCAGCGATCATAGGTCGTCTCGTAGCGGACGTAGAGCATCAGCATGACGCAGGCGGCGAGGCCGGTGGCGAGACCGAAGATGTTGATGAAGGCATAGGTCTTGCTGCGGGTCAGCGCCCGGAAGCCCACCGTCAGATAGTTGCGCCACATGTCCTCGTCCCTCCCTGAGCCCGTCGGATATTATGGTCCTACTTCGCGCAGCGCGTTGATCGCGCTTGCGCGGACGACGCGCGGCTTTGTCCTTCCGTTCGTCATTCGTAGCGCAGCGCGTGGATCGGATTGGTCCGCGCGACCCTGATGGCGTGGCCGGCGATCGTTCCGACGGCGATGGCGAGCGCGAGCAGCCCGGCGACCAGGAACGGGGTCGGGCCGAGATCGATGCGCGCATCGAACGTGTTCAGCCAGTCGCGCATCACCCACCAGGCGATCGGCCAGGCGATCACGTTGGCGATGATCACCGGCTTGGAGAATTGCCAGGCCAGCAGGTTGACGATGTCGCCGGTGCCGGCGCCGAACACCTTGCGGATGCCGATCTCCTTGGTGCGGCGCTCGGCGGTGAAGGCGGCGAGGCCGAACAGGCCCATGGCGGCGATGATCACCGCGAGCAGGGCGAAGGCGGCGAAGGTCTGGGCGCGCGCCGCTTCGGCCTCGTAAATCTCGGCGACGATCTCCTCGCTATATTCGGCCTCGAACGGCACGTCCGCCGCGACCCGGCGCCAGATGCGTTGGATCGCATCGCGCACCGCGACCGGATCGGCATTCTCGTAGCGGACGACCATCCAGCCGAGCGCGCCGCGGCTCTGGCGGAACATGATCGGCTCGATGGCGCTGCGCACGGTGCGGAAGCGTGAATCCTCGACGACGCCGATGATCGTGATCGGGACCAGGCCATATTGGTCGCTATTGTAGACCGAGGCACGCAGCTGGCGGCCGACCGCCTGGCGCGGATCGGCAAAGCCGATCAGCCGCGCCGCTCGCTCGTTGAGGACGACGTTGACGCCGCGCGCGACGATCCCGCGGATGCTGTCCTCGGGCCGGTCCGGATCGACGGTCGCCTCGTCTCCGGGGCGGGCCGGATCGAAGGTGCGGCCGCTGACCGTGTTGACGCCGAGCGTGCGGAAGAAGTCCGCGCCGACCGCATAGGAGCTGACCTCGACGCCCTCGCTGCCCCGGCCCGGCGGATAGATGTCGTTGGTGATCGTGTTGGGCGTGTTGATGCCGATGCCGGTGCGCACCGCGGCGGTGACGCCCGGAATGCGGCGCACCTCCTCGACCAGCGCCTCGCGCTGGCCGGCGAGCTGATCGGCGTCGAGATTGCTGATCTGAATGAGACCGGCGCGGTCGAAGCCGGGATCGGCCTGGCGCGCGAACAGGGTCTGTGCGTAGACCACCGACGTGCAGATGATCAAAGCGATCGAGGCAGCGAACTGGCCGATGACGAGGATGTTGCGCAGTCGTCCCGATCCGATCGGCTCGGCGCCGGACTTGTTGGCCTTGAGCACCTCGGCCGGGCGGAAGCGCGACAGATAGACGGCCGGATAGAATCCGCCGACCGCCCCGACCAGCAGGACCAGGCCGAGCACCGGCAGCAGCACGCCGTCGGCGCCGAAATAGGAAAGGGCTAGATCGGCGTCGAGGAAGGCCGACAGCGAGGGCAGCGCCAGCTCGACCAGGGCAAGCGCGGCCAGCATCGACACGATCGCGAGGATGGTCGATTCGCCGAGGAACTGGGCGATCAGCTGCTTGCGGCTGGCGCCGAGCACCTTCCGGAGCGCGACCTCGCGGGCGCGCTGGCTGGCGCGGGCGGTGGCGAGGTTGGTGAAGTTGACGCAGGCCATGGCGAGGATGATCAGCGCCACGATCGAAAAAGTGGTGAGGGTGCGGGCGTCGTTGCCCGGCGTCATGTCGCCGTCCTGCGCGACGCCCAGATGGACGTCGCGCACGTTGACCAACCGATAATCCTGCTGGTCGCCGAAATT
>JAYRLF010000369.1:0-4148 GCA_041905385.1 Allosphingosinicella sp. | reverse complement strand
GCCTACATGCTCTGGCTCTACTGGCGGATCGCGTTCGGCACCGCGCGCAGCGCGGAAGCGGCGGCGCTGCCCGATCTCAACAAGCGCGAGTGGGCCTTGATGGCGCCGATCGCCGCCGCCGTTTTGTGGATGGGTGTCTATCCGGAAAGCTTCATCGCGCCGATGCGCGACGACGTTGCCGTGCTTCTTACCCGGATCGAGCGCGCCGCGCCGCTCGGCGATGCGCAGGTGACCGCCGGCCATCCGGCGCCGGCCGCCGCCCATGGCGGCGAGCATGGCGCTGCGCCGGCTGCGGGCGGCCATGAAGCGCCGGCGGCCGAGCACGCGCCGGCCCAGGACGCGGCCAATGCCGCACCCAAGGCCGCCGAGGGGGCACATTGATGGCGAACGATTTCCTCCTCGTCCTGCCGGAAGAGATTCTGAGCGTCGGCGCCTTGCTGCTGATGCTGGTCGCGGCCTGGGCCGGCGACAAGTCGGGCAAGCTGCTGACCTGGCTCGCGGTCGCGATCCTGGCGATCGCCGCCGCCTTCCTGCCCGGCATCACCAATAGCGGCGGCACCGCCTTCGGTGGCCTGTTCGTCGCCGACCGCTTCGCCGCTTTCTCGAAGATCGTCATCTTCGCCGCCGCGGCGATCTCGCTGCTCGCGGCGATGAGCTGGTTCGGCCGCGACCGCGACTATCGCGCCGAATATCCCGTCCTGATCCTCTTCTCGGCGATCGGCATGGGGATGATGGCCTCGGCCAGCGACCTGCTCACCCTCTATGTCGGCCTCGAGCTGCAGAGCCTCTCGGCGTACGTGCTGGCCTCCTTCCAGCGCACCGACAGCCGCTCGGCCGAGGCGGGCCTCAAATATTTCGTGCTCGGCGCGCTCGCCAGCGGCATCCTGCTCTACGGCATCTCCCTGCTCTACGGCTTCACCGGCACGACGCTGTTCGGCGGCGTCGCCGAGGCGCTCGCCGCCGACGTCTCGACCGGCGAATTGTTCGGCCTGGTCTTCGTCCTCGCAGGCCTCGCCTTCAAGATCAGCGCGGTGCCGTTCCACATGTGGACCCCCGACGTCTACGAAGGCGCGCCGACCCCGGTCACCGCCTTCTTCGCCTCGGCCCCCAAGGTCGCGGCCATGGCGCTGATCGTCCGGGTCGCGGTCGAATCGATGGGGCCGGCGACGTTCGAATGGCGCCAGATCGTCATCTTCATGGCGCTCGCCTCGACCGTCCTCGGCGGCGTCGCCGCGATCGGCCAGAAGAACATCAAGCGCCTGCTCGCCTACAGCTCGATCAACAATGTCGGCTTCGCTTTGGTCGGCCTCGCCGCCGGCACGCCCGATGGGGTCGCCTCGGTCCTGTTCTACATGACCGTCTATGTGATCATGACCTTGGGCGCGTTCCTGGTCGTGCTGCGCATGCGCGGGCCCGACGACCAGCCGATCGAGACGATCGCCTCGCTGTCGGGCCTCTCGCGGACCCGGCCCGGCCTCGCGCTCGCGATGGCGACCTTCATGTTCAGCCTCGCCGGCATCCCGCCCTTGTTCGGCTTCTGGCCCAAATTCCTGGTGTTCAACGCGGCCGTCGCCGCCGACCTCACCTGGCTCGCCGTGGTCTCGATCGTGACCTCGGTGATCAGCGCCTTCTATTACATCATGATCGTCAAGCTGATCTATTTCGACGAGCCCGCCCCGGCCTTCGCCGAGACCCGCGAGCCGGTCGGCAGCGCCCTGATCCTGGCCTCCGCCGTCGCCGTCTCGCCGCTCGGCTACCTCGCCATCCCCTATCTCGGCGCGGCGGCGCACAACGCGGCCCTGTCGCTGTTCTGATTGGCGCGAACCCCCGACCACCGCTCGAGTCTTCCCGGCGAAAGCCGGGACCCATGAACACCGAGTCACCGGCTGGACGAGGGCGGTGTTCATGGATCCCGGGTCAAGCCCGGGACGACTCAGGGGGAAGCGCGTCGTCCCGATGATTCGCACCGTTTCCGAAACCGGCTCCACCAACGACGACGTCGCCGCGCTCGCGCGCGACGGCGCCCCCGAAGGCCTCTGGCTCCGTGCCGAGCTCCAGACCGGGGGCAAGGGCCGCCAGGGGAGGGCGTGGCAGTCCCCGCCCGGCAATCTCTACGCCAGCACCCTGGTCCGCATCGGCCCCGCCGACCCGCCCGCGCCGACCCTCGCCCTGGTCGCCGCCGTCGCCCTGCACGAAGTCGTCGCGATCTACGCGCCGTCGACCCAGATCAAATGGCCCAACGACCTCGTCTTCGGCGGTCACAAGCTCGCCGGCATCCTGCTCGAACGCCACGGCGATGCGGTCGTGATCGGCTTCGGCGTCAATCTCGCTGCTTACCCGGAAGGGCTCGATCGACCAGTCACCAGCCTGGCCGACCTCGCCGGCATGGCGCCGGAGCCGGGCGCCTTCGCCGAGATCCTTGCCGAGAGCTTCGCCCGCTGGCTCGCTCGCTGGCGGCTGGAAGGGCTTGCTCCAGTCCGCCGCGCGTGGCTAGCCGCCGCCCATCCGCCTGGCACCGCTTTGTCGACCAGCGAAGGCGAGGGGCTGTTCGACGGAATTGACGAAGGCGGCTCACTTCGGCTGCGGCTCGCCGACGGAAGTCTTCGGTCCATCCACGCCGGCGACGTGTTCCTGCTGGGCCCATAGTACAAACTGAATTCGTTTGCCGCTCCCGGTGAGAGCTGGCCTTCCGCGCCGTCTTCGAGCGGCGCAGCGCTTATTTGGGCGGCCGGACCAGCGGGCGCTCCGGGAAGAGGTGACTATTGTCGATCGGCACATAACGCCGCACCCATTGCGGCTGGCCGCCCACCAGCACGATGTCGAACATGGCCGTCGCGTCGCCGGTCGTCTCAATCCAGCCTTCGCCATGGCAGTCGGCGCACGCATTGCGCTTGGTGCGTCCATGGGGATGCAGCTCGACATTATACTGGCCGCGCCCGTCGCAGGTAGGGCAGGGCACATCGAGCTCGCCCCGCCGTGGTTGCACCGGGATATTCTCCAGCGCTCGCGGGTCCTGGGGACCGCTGAGCACGACAATGGGGCCCTTGCTCATGCGCGCCAGCCTCCCACAGACGCCCTGACCGCGCAACGTTGAGTTCACCATTCCATCCCTCGCTTGATGGCCTCGTATGGATGGAAAGCGAACATTCGCTCGGGCATGCTGGCGCAATGGGTCCGGTGAAGAAAATGACGCTGACGCTCCGCTTTCGCGGGGATGGCCTTGATCCTCGCGAGCTGACGGAATGCCTGGGCAGATCTCCGACCAGCGCGGCGACCAAAGGTGGAACCTGGCTCACGCCCTCCGGTGCGGAAAGGGTCGCAGAAACCGGCTGGTGGCGCCTGCGGCTGGAGTCGGGCGACGCGGACACCTTCAAAGGTCAAATTGCCCAGCTCTTTGCAAAGCTGACTCCGGACCTGGCAGCCTGGCGCGACCTGTCCGCGCGCTATCGGGGCAATCTCTTCGTCGGGGCCTTCCTGGGCAGCGCAAACGAAGGACTGATCATTGCGCCGGAAACGGCATATGCCATCGGCGAGCGGGGACTGGAGCTCCAATTCGACATTTACGAGCGCGACTCCGGCTGATTGCCGGCCGGGGTCAAAGCGTTGCCTCTTGCATGTGCCGGGCCCGGAACGTGTTGTGACCGACGCCCCAAGTCTATAGCCCGGACCCATGATCCGCTTCTTCCTCTGCCTGCTGCTTGTCCTCGCCGTCGCCCCTGCCGACGCCGCGGCCCCCGCCGAGCTCGCCCGCTGGCAGGCCCAGGCTGCGCGCGTCACCATCACCCGCGACGACTGGGGCATCGCCCATGTCCGCGGCCGCACCGACGCCGACGCCGTGTTCGGTGCGATCTACGCCCAGGCGGAGGACGATTTCCCGCGGATCGAGGCCAATTATCTGACCGCGCTCGGCCGCACCGCCGAGGCGGAAGGGGAGAGGGCGCTCTGGCAGGACTTGCGCCAGCGGCTCTGGATCGATCCGGCCCGGCTTCAGGCCGATTATCGCCGCAGCCCCGCCTGGCTCAAGCGGTTGATGGACGCCTGGGCCGACGGGCTGAACTATTACCTCGCCACCCACCCCGAGGTGCGGCCGCGCGCACTCGACCGATTCGAGCCGTGGATGGCCCTGTCGTTCACCGAGGGCAGCATCG
>JAYRLF010000368.1:1876-4166 GCA_041905385.1 Allosphingosinicella sp. | reverse complement strand
GAACGTGCCATCCAGGCTGAAACCGCCGCCGGGCCAGGCGAAGGCGAGCCCCTCGCCGCCGGTGACGGCGAGCCGGGCGCCGCTGCGGCTTTCGACGCGCATTTGCGAAAGGCGGACCGAGCCGCGGCCGTCGCGATTGACGAGGCGGATGGCCGCCTGGGCCTCGGCCCCGTCCCGCCCAGCCGCGGTCAACGCCGCCGCGAGCTGTGCGGCGATCGGCCCGAGTGGTGTGCCGGAGGCGCCGCGCAGCGCGGCGGCGGCGCTCTGCAGCGATGCGCCGGCCAGCCGCAGGCCGCGTGCCCGCGCCTCGCCGTCCAGGCCGAGCTCGCCGGTCGCCAGCGACAGGCTGTAGCGGCCGTCGAAGCTGGACATGCCGGCCTCGAAGGCGGCGAGCGCCGTCGCTCCGGACCGGAGCGCCAGCGCGCCGCTCGTCTGCCGCCGATCGCCGGCGAATCCGAACCGGCCTTCGACGCCGGTCAGCAAATTGGCGCCGCTGGCGAGCCGCGAGACTCGCGCCGCCGATCCGCCGCGCCAGGAATCGAGCGCCGGGGCGAAGACGGCGTCGACCGCGAGCAAGGGCAGGACCGCATCGAGCGCATCGCCGCATTGGAGGCGCCGCGCGGCGGCCGGGCCGCGCAGATGCGGGCTGAGGTCGTCGACCGCGACCGCGACGCCGAGCCGCGGCTCGACCAGGGTGCAATTGCCGATCTGCAGCTGGTGCGAGGCGGCCGCCAGCGATCCCCTGAACCCGTTCGAGAGATTGCCGCGGCCGGCGAGGCCGAGCGTCACCCGTCCCGCCGGCATGTCGATCAGGATGGCGGTGTCGGCGACGTCGACCCTTTGATCCGGCAGCCGGAACGGCGCGTCGCTCGGCGGCGGCAACAGCCGGTCGATCTGGCCGAAGCTGACCCGTCCATCGACGACGCGACCGTAGAGGCGGACGCCGCGCGCCGTGATGAGGCCGATGCTCGGCCCGGTCAGGCCGATGCGCAGGCCGACCTCGACCCGCTCGGCGGTCGCATCAGGCCGGGCCGGATCGCCGATCACCAGATTCTCGAAGATCTGGGTGCCGAGACCGATCCGGGTCGCTTCGTAGCGGGCGGTCACGCCGCGCCGCGCGAGCTCGCGATCGATATAGCCGGTCGCCAGCTCGAACCGCATCACCCACAGCAGGGCGATCGCGACGAGCAGGAGGCCGAGCAGGAGCAACGGCACGAGCCTGAGCCCGCGCCGAGGACGCTTCGCTACGATGACCTCTTCGTCCACGCGCTCGATCTGAACCCAAGCCTCGCCCGCTCAACCGCCTCGAACCGCTCGCGTTCCGGGGCCGTCACGTTGCCTAACGTCATGGGCCAGCTTAATCCAATCCGAATGGCCGACGCCGATCCGCACGCCACCGGGCATCGTTCCCGGCTGCGCAAGCGCCTTTTCGAGGGCGGACCGGACGCGTTGCTCGATCATGAGCTGGTCGAATATCTGCTCGCCCTGGCCATTCCGCGGCGCGACACCAAGCCGCTCGCCAAGCGGCTGATCGCCGAGTTTGGCGGGATCGGCCCGCTGCTGACCGCCGATCCGGAGCGGATCATGAAGGTCGGCAATGTCAGCGAGACGGTCGCGGCGACGCTCAAGATCGCCCACGCGGCGGCCAACCGGATGCTCGAGGCGCCGCTGCGCGACAGTTTCGTGCTGAGCTCATGGTCGGCGCTGATCGACTATCTGCGCGCCAATATGGCGCACGAGCCGGTCGAGCGGGTGCGGACATTGTTCCTGAATTCGAAGAACGTGCTGATCGCCAACGAACTGATGAGCGAAGGCTCGATCGACGAATCGGCGGTCTATATTCGCGACATCATCCGCCGCGCGCTCGAGCTGAAGGCGACGGCGTTGATCATCGTCCACAACCATCCGAGCGGCGATCCGAGCCCGAGCAGCCAGGACATCCGCATCACCCGCGACCTGATCGAGGCCGGGCGGCCGCTCAAGGTGACCGTGCACGACCATGTCATCGTCGGCGCCAACGGCCATTCGAGCCTGCGGGCGATGGGGTTGATCTGATCGTCAGGCGACGCGGTCGAGCCGGACCGTCATCCACTCGACCCACGCATCCTCATCCTTGAGCTGCCACAATCCTTCGATCGCATCATTCGAGATGGAGCGGCTGACGAACCGCTCGGTCGCGCCGACGATGCGCCAGACCCCGTCGGCCATTTCAGCCTGATAGTCGGTCGACGTCCCGCCGCTGTCGAAGCTTCGCGAGACGATCCGATCGTCGTCGGGCAGGTAGACCTCG
>JAYRLF010000368.1:0-1866 GCA_041905385.1 Allosphingosinicella sp. | reverse complement strand
ACGAGCACCCGATCGCCCGGCAGCCAGCGATAGGTGTCGACCGCGTGATATATTCTGCCCTTCGCCTCCGGCGGATGGATCATCGTGATGGTCGTCGACCAGCGGCCCACCAGCGGCTGCAGTTGCTCCATCATGGTCACGGGCGACCTCCGGCGATCTCCGGAACAGCCGGCATTGGAATCGGGTTCCGCCCCGGGCGCGACGCGAAGCCGGCCTTCACGCCGCGACCGCGTCCTGCGCCTTCCACTTCCTGACGAGATCGTGCCGGCGGCCGGGATAGCGGTCGTCTAGCACCGACATCGTCTCGATCCGGTCGGCCCGGAACATGCGGAAGGCGGCGCGAAGCTCGCACCAGCCGGCGAGATAGCGGTTGCGGTCGACGAAGCCGACCGAGATCGGCCAGACCGTGCGGTCGCTGAAGCTCAGATGCACGTCGCGATAGGCGATCCGGATCTTGCTCTGCCGGCGCATCGCCAGACGCACCGTGGCGAGATCGAACGCCGGATCGGCCTTGGCCTTGCAGAGGATCTGCAGCGAATCGTCGTGGATCAGCGCTCGCAGGTCCGGCGGCAGCACCGCGGCGATCTTGCCGATCGCATTCTGGGCGGCGCGTGCCAGCGC
Organism: Allosphingosinicella sp.; assembly: GCA_041905385.1. Classification (GTDB taxonomy): domain Bacteria; phylum Pseudomonadota; class Alphaproteobacteria; order Sphingomonadales; family Sphingomonadaceae; genus Allosphingosinicella. Next base: position 1,245 of record JAYRLF010000368.1, on the reverse strand, counting down.
CTGATCGGTCTGCTTGGCGACCCAGTCGGCGCCGACCGCGAGCGCCTGGATCTCTTCTTCGGAGAACATCAGGGGCGGCAGCAGGAAGCCGGGCCGCAGCACGAAGCCGACCCCGGCCTCGCCGTCAATTTCCGCACCCATCGCCTGCAAAGTGGCGATGTCGCGATAGACGGTGCGAAGCGAGACGCCGAGCTCCCAGCCGATTTCCTTGCCGGTCACCGGCCGGCGGTGACGGCGCAGGATCTGCATGACGTCGAACAGGCGATGGCTTCTGGACATGCTGCCAATATGGCATAGCCCTGCTGACAGTTCCTGTCAGCAGGAGAGGCGGACTCGGGCGCTCAGGGCGCGATGGCGCTTGGGCCCACCCGCACCATCCGCATGTCGAGCATGGTCCGCCAAGGCCCTCCCGTGCGCTGGGCTTCGCTGCGCACCAGATAGGCGTCGTTGCCGTCGCGCAGCCAGGTGGTTCTAATCCGGGTCTCAGTGCCGTCGGCGGCGCGATGCAGTTCGGGGAAGCTGAGGCCGTTCTCGACCGGTACCGCACCGCCCTGGGTAACCGACCCGTCCGAGGCGCGATAGGTGAAGCGCACGGCGCGCGCCATCGCATCGCGGCGATAGAGCGTGTCGCCCGAATAGGGCCTGGGCGCGCCTTCGACCACGTGCCGGTCCATCATGTAGCTGCCCGAATAAATGGGCGAGAAACAGTGGGTGTCGGTCCGCCGTCCGTCGGGAAACGTGCCGCGCCAGCAGGAGCCGGCGAGGAAGGCGAAGGGCTGCATCACCCGGTTTTGCGGCTGCGCGATCGCCGCCGCCCAGGCCGCGCGCGTGTCGTCGACGACACGAAAGCGCTCGGTCGACGATCCCTGCTCGAAGCGGAACCGTAATTGGAGCCACTCGCCCGGAACGAGCTGCCGGCGCAGGCCGATCAGCATCAGGTGGCGCGCGCTGCCCGGCGCAATCTCGACCAGTGCATCGGGCGGCATGTCGAGCGCCGGCCGGACGACCATCGAGCGGCCCGAACCCTCCCCGGCCATCTCATGGATCTCGACCCGCTCGGCGCAGTCGCAGCTGATCTCGACCAGGCGATTGCCGGCCGGCGCCAGGTTGGTCAGCACCATATAGGCGTCGGCATTGTCCCCGGCTGGCGCCGCCTGGACGACCGCGTGCAAGGCGGCCGTTGCGCGGATCGAGGTGGCGATCATCAGGACGGCAAGCGACATATCCCCTCTCCCTCGCGCGCCA
>JAYRLF010000367.1:561-4171 GCA_041905385.1 Allosphingosinicella sp. | reverse complement strand
TCATCCGGCCCTGCGGGCCACCTTCTACCACAAGGGGAGAAGGAATTGGGCACCGATCCATCCCCACCATCAGCCGTACCTTCCAGTGATATAATCCTTCGTGCGCGTAGCCTTGGGATTGGTGAAGATCTCGGACGTCTCGCCATATTCGACGAGGCTGCCGAGATGGAAAAAGGCCGTGCGCTGGGAGACGCGCGCCGCTTGCTGCATATTGTGGGTGACGATCACGATCGCATAGCGGCCGCGCAGCTCGTGGATCAGCTCCTCGATCTTGGCGGTGGCGATCGGGTCGAGCGCCGAGCAGGGTTCGTCCATCAGGATCACTTCGGGATCGACAGCGATCGCGCGGGCGATGCACAGGCGCTGCTGCTGGCCGCCGGAAAGCGCGGTGCCGCTCTCGGTGAGCCGGTCCTTCACTTCGTCCCACAGGCCGGCGCGCTTCAGCGAGCGCTCGACGATCTGGTCCATCTCGGCCTTGCCGGCGGCGAGGCCGTGAATGCGGGGGCCGTAGGCGACATTCTCGTAGATCGACTTGGGGAAGGGGTTCGGCTTCTGGAACACCATGCCGACGCGTGCGCGCAGCTGCACGACGTCCATCGACGAGGCGTAGATGTCCTCGCCGTCCAGCTCGATCCGCCCGCCGACGCGGGCCGAGGGGATCGTGTCGTTCATCCGGTTCAGGGTGCGCAGGAAGGTCGACTTGCCGCAGCCGGACGGGCCGATGAAGGCGGTGACATGTTCGAGCGGCACGTCAATCGAGACGGCGTCGATCGCCTTCTTGTCGCCGTAGAAGACGCTGACCTCGCGGGCCGTCATCTTGGGTTTCGTGAGGGTTTGCAAATCGTTCACCAGCGTGTCTCGAACTTGTTGCGAAGATAGATGGCGATCCCGTTCATCGCGAGCAGGAAGACGAGCAGGACGATGATCGCCGCGCTGGTCTTCTCGACGAAGCCGCGATTGACCTCGTCCGACCAGAGGAAGATCTGGACCGGCAGCGCGGTGGCGGGATCGGACAGGCCCGACGGCGGCGCCGAGATGAAGGCGCGCATGCCGATCATCAGCAAGGGCGCGGTCTCGCCGAGGGCGCGGGCCATGCCGATGATCGTCCCCGTGAGGATGCCGGGCAGGGCCAGGGGCAAGACGTGGTGGAAGACGACCTGGATCCGACTGGCGCCGATGCCCAGAGCGGCGTCGCGGATCGAGGGCGGCACCGACTTGATCGCGTTGCGGCCGGCGATGACGATCACGGGCATGGTCATCAGCGCCAAAGTGAGGCCGCCGACCAGAGGCGCCGAGCGCGGCAGATGGAAGGTGTTGAGGAACACCGCCAGGCCGAGCAGGCCGAAGATGATCGAGGGCACCGCGGCGAGATTGTTGATCGAGACCTCGATCATGTCGGTCCAGCGGTTCCGCGTCGCATATTCCTCCAGATAGACGGCCGAGAGGACGCCGATCGGGAAGGCGATCAGCAGGGTGACGATCATCGTCAGCAGCGAGCCCTTGAACGCGCCCCAGATGCCGACGAGGGTCGGGTCGGTGGCGTCGGCGCCGGTGAGGAAGGCCCAGTTGATGCCGGTGCGGACCTGGCCCTGCCGCGCGAGCGCGGCCTGGCGCGCCTCCGCCTCCGGGGCGCCGTCGCTCTTGGCGGCGATGTCGATCTCGGTGGAGGCCGGCAGCCAGAGCGTCGCGCGCCGCGAGAGCAGGTCGGGATTGTCCCGGACCGCGTCGCGCAGCCGCAGCCGGGCGCCGTCGGAGAAGAGCGCCGGGCCGTTGGGGCCATATTGCGCGGTCGCCGCCTCGCTCACGACACGGTCGAAATCGGCGCGCGCCAGCGCTTGCTCGGCGCCGAAACCCCGCAAGGCCGCCGGATCGAGGAACAAGGACGAGCGCGGGAAATCGACGTCGAGCCTGACCTCGGTCTGGCTGAAGCCGCGGATGCCGTTCGCCATCATGGTGATGAGCAGGAAGGCAAGGAAGCCGGCCGAGACCAGGACCGCGAACAGGCCGAGCCATTTGAAGCGTCGCTCCGCGCCGTAGCGGCGGCGGATGCGCGCCTGCATGGCCGGCGAGGTCCAGTCGGTCGGGGTCGGATCGACCGGAAGCGGATCGGCCCTATTCATAAGCCTCGCGATATTTCTTCACGACGCGCAGCGCGACGATGTTGAGCGCGAGCGTGACCAGGAACAGGACCAGGCCGAGCGCGAAGGCGGCGAGCGTCTTCGGGCTGTTGAACTCCTGATCGCCGGTCAGCAGCTGGACGATCTGGGTTGTGACGGTTGTCACGCTTTCGAACGGATTGGCGGTGAGGTTGGCGGCGAGGCCGGCGGCCATCACCACGATCATCGTCTCGCCGATCGCCCGGCTGACCGCGAGCAGCACGCCGCCGACGACACCGGGAAGGGCGGCCGGGACCAGCACCTTCTTGATCGTCTCCGACGTGGTCGCGCCCATGGCGAGGCTGCCGTCGCGCATCGCCTGCGGCACCGCCGCGATGCTGTCGTCGGCCATGGAGGAGACGAACGGAATGATCATGATGCCCATGACGAGGCCGGCGGCGAGCGCGGATTCGGTCGAGGCGGGGATGCCGAGCGACAGGCCTAGGTCGCGGATCGCCGGCGCGACGGTGAGCGCCGCGAAATAGCCGTAGACCACGGTCGGCACGCCGGCGAGGATCTCGAGGATCGGCTTCATCCAGGCGCGCACGGAGGGCTTCGCATATTGGGTGAGGTAGATGGCCGAGAGCAGGCCGAGCGGAATGGCGACGATCATCGCGATGATCGCGCCGATGAAGATCGTGCCCCAGAACAAGGGAATCGCGCCGAACGCGCCGGACGAGCCGGCCTGGTCGGGACGGAGCGCGGTCTGCGGGCTCCAGTTGAGGCCGAACAGGAATTCCAGCGGCGACACCATCGAGAAGAAGCGCAGCGATTCGAACAGCAGCGACAGGATGATGCCGAGCGTGGTCAGGATCGCGATCAGGGAGGCGAGCAGCAGCACCGCCATCATCGTCCGCTCGACCCGGGTACGGGCGCGGAAAGTGGGCGAGATGCGGCTGAAGGCGAAGGCGCCGGCGGCGAAGGCGACGAGCAAGGCGATGGCGAGGCCCATCCAGCCGTAGAAGCGGATCGCCTGCGCATAGACCGGCGCGAGCGTGCGCGCCTGCGGATTGAAGGCGGTCTCGCTGGCGCCGGTGGCGAGCGCATAGGCTTCGCCGAGCACCGCCTGGCGCTGCAGCGCGAACGCCGGCAGCTGCGCGGCTTCCGGGCTCGCCATGACGTGGCGATAGATCAGGTCGCCGGAAATGTTCGGCCAGATCGCGACGAAGACGAGGGCCGGGATGATCGACCAGAGCGCGACGTACCAGGCGTGCTGGCCGGGCAGCGAATGCGGGCGGTCCTTGCCGGTCCCGGCGAAGGCGGCCGCGCGCGCGCGGGCGGAGAGCCAGGCGATGACGCCGAGGCCCAGGACGAGGAGGATGATGACGGTGAGGGACATCTAATGCGCCTGCGATGCCTCTCCTCCCTGTGCGCGTAGCGCATGGGGAGGGGGACCAGCCGAAGGCTGGTGGAGGGGCTGGGCACTGGCGCCGGGGGGGGGGGGGGGGGGGGGG
>JAYRLF010000367.1:0-551 GCA_041905385.1 Allosphingosinicella sp. | reverse complement strand
GGTCCCCCTCCCCATGAGGCTTCGCCTCACAGGGAGGATAAGATTGCACCAAAGCCTTCACCTTACCTCAAATCCGCCGCGGTCAGCGGCCTCAGCGCGGTGACCTGCTGCTGCGCCGCAGTGCGCTCATTGTCCGGGAGCGGGATCAGGCCGTGCTGGGCGAGGAAGCCGCCCGGATTCCAGCCCTGCTGCCAGGAGGCGAGGAATTCGCGCAGGCCCGGGATCACGTTCATATGCTCGCCCTTGACGTAGATGTAGAGCCGGCGGGCGCCCGGATAGGTGAAGTTCTGGATCGTCGCCGCGGTCGGGGTCACGCCGGCGATCGGAATGCCGCGGACCCGATCGCCATTCTCCTCGAGGAAGGAATAGCCGAGCACGCCGATCGCGCCCTGATTCTCGGCGACGCGCTGGACCAGCAGATTGTCGTTCTCGCCGGCCTCGATATAGGCGCCGTCCTCGCGGATCTGGGTGCAGACCTGCTTGTGGCGGTCCGAATCGCTGGTCTTCAGCGCTTCCATCGCCGGATCGGTGTTGCAGCCCTTTTCGAGGAT
>JAYRLF010000366.1:0-4177 GCA_041905385.1 Allosphingosinicella sp. | reverse complement strand
ATGCCCATCTGGACCAGCGCCATGACGTGCGGCGGGAAACCGGTGATCGCAGATTGGGCGGCGAGCGCGAGCGTCAGCGCCTTCATGCCGCCCGCGACCAGCAGGAAGACGGGCAGATCGATCCAGGGCCGGTCGAGATAGAGCTCGGTCCGGGTCAGCAGGAAGAAGCCGGCGAGGATCAGGATCAGGGCCGTCGCGGCGGCGGTATAGGCGACGACGCCCTCGCGCGGGAAATGCATCGGGTTGAGGACGATGTAGGACAATAGGGTCGCGACCGCGATGACGATCAGCGCGCGGATCGCCTGGCCGCGCTCGGCCCGCTCGGCGCGCAGGAAGGCCTGCTCGAGCCCGGCTTCGGCAAAGCGTTCGTGCAGCACGGCCATGTGAGCGAAGCTATGCCGGAGGCCGAAACGAGTCCATGTTCGCGTCCCGCCGACTTTAGGCTATGGGACTCGCATGACTCGGGAAGTGGTGACCCTGATTCGGGACGAGCGCGACCGCGCGATCGAGACGCTTCGGCAGATCGAGGAAGAGGGACTCGTGATCCACGAGGCCCAGGGCGACGCGCCGATGCGGGACGTCACCGCCAAGCGCGCGAACCGCCAGCGGCAGATCATCGAGCGGATGGACCTGCTGCTCGCCGTCTTCGAGCGCGAGGACGCCTACGCCGAATAAGCGCTTCAGCCGCGGTAATGGGCTTCCGCGGCTTCCTTCAGCGCCTTCATCGCCAGCCGATAGGGGAAGGGACCGTGGCTGATCCGCGCCACGCCGGTTCCGGCGACCTCGGCCGCTGACGGCGCACCGGGGAAGGCCATGAAATTGACCGGGATCGGCGACGCCGCGCTGACCCGCTCGAGCAGCCTCAGATCCGAGAGAAGCGGAACGAAATAGCCGCTCGCGCCCGCCTCGGCATAGGCCTGGGCGCGCTCGATCGCCTCGTCGACCATGGCGTCGTCGTGGGTCTCCGGCTTGGCCTTGAGGAAGATGTCAGTGCGGGCGTTGATGAAGAAGTCGGCGCCGACCGCGGCGCGCGCCGCCCGGATCCGGCCTGCCTGGACGTCGATCGGATATATGCCTTCGCCGCCGACGATCTGGTCTTCGAAATTGCAGCCGATCGCGCCGGTCTCCGCAAGCCGGCGCATGTTCGCCGCCAGGCCGGCCTCGTCGACCGCATAGCCGCCCTCGAAATCGATCGTCACCGGCAGCTCGACCGCCGCGACGATCCGCGCCGCATTGGCGAGCGCGAGGCCGATCGGCAGCGCTTCGGCATCGTCGAAGCCGTGCGCCGCCGCCACCGAGGCGCTCCCCGTCGCGATCGCGGAGGCGCCGGCCTCTGCCACCGCCTTGGCGCTGCCCGGATCCCAGGCATTGTAGAGGATCACGGGATTTCCGGCGCGATGGAGCGCGGCGAAGGTGGCGAATTTTTCGGCTGGCGTCGGCATCAAGGTTCTCCATTCCAACTAACCCCCTCCCCTTCAGGGGAGGGGTTGGGGTGGGGTTCGGCGGTCGAACAATTCGCTGCGCTTTTGGGACGAACTGTGCCTTCGGGGGCATCGAGCCCCCTCAGTCACCACCCACCCCTGACCCCTCCCTTGAAAGGGAGGGGCTAACTTTTCGCGAACCGTATTCGCGGCACCAAGTCGGGCGCGCGTCTCGATTCCTGCTTTCAACCCTAATGGACGAAGCGCGCCACCACGTCGCGATAGGAGCGGCTGACCTTCACCTGGCTGCCCGAGCCGAGCACGAGGAAGCATTCGCCATTGGTGTGCGGCTTGACCTGCTTGACCTGGTCGAGATTGACGATGGTCGAGCGATGGACGCGCTGGAAGCGGCGCGGATCGAGCCGTTTCTCGAGGTCCTTCATCGTCTCGCGCAGGATCAGGGTGTTGTCGCCGGTATAGATGCACATATAGTCGCCGGCGGCGTCGATCTTCTCGATCGAATCCACGTCGACGCGGAAGATCTGACCGCGATCCTTGATGTTGATCATCTTCTCGTAGCGGCTTGCGGCATGGGCGTCGTCGACCGCCTCGACATTCTCCATCGCGTCCGGCGCGACCTCGGCGAGCACTTCCTTGAGACGGTCGACCTCCTCGACGCCGCGCTTCTCGGCGAGACGATTGCGGACCCGGTCGAGCGTGTCGGCGAGCCGTGCATCCTCGACCGGCTTCATCAGATAATCGACCGCATCGGCCTCGAAGGCGCGCAGCGCGTGATCGACATAAGCGGTGACGAAGACGAACAAGGGCGGCTCGACCTCCATCAGCCCCTGGATGACGGAAAACCCGTCGAAGCCCGGCATCTGGATATCGAGGAAGACGAGGTCGGGCTTGTGGGTCTTGATCGAGCGGATCGCCTCACGTCCGTTCGAGCAGGTGTCGACGATCTCGACATCGTCATGCGCCTGGAGGCGCAGCTGCAGGCCTTGAATCGCCAGCGGCTCATCATCCACCAGGATGGTGCGAATGGTCATTTCGGCTCCTCGGCTTCTCTTTGGTAGGGAATTTCGATGAAAACGCGGAAGCCCCCCGTTGTATCGGACTGTGTCTCGAACCTCTGATTGTCGCCATAGGCCTGCGCCAGACGGTCCCGAATGTTCGCCAGACCGACTCCGGTCGATTCGTCCGCCCGCTTCTTATATTGCGCGTCCGCCCCCGGGCCGGTGTCGCTGACGTTGATCAGCACCCGGTCGATCTGCCGCCTCACCTCGATCGAGATGTCGGCGCCCTCCTCTTGCGGCGTCACCGCATATTTGATCGCATTCTCGATCAGGGGCTGCAGCAGCAGCGACGGCAGCAGCGCCCGGTCGCAGCTCGGATCGACATGGAAATGCGGACGCATCCGGTCCTCGAACCGCATCTTCTCGATCTCGAGATAGAGTTTCAGCGTCTCGATCTCCTGCGCGACCGTGACCATGCCGGTGGACTCGTTGACGAGCGTATAGCGCAGGAAGGAGGACAGGCGCGACAGCATCGCATTGGCGCGGTCGGTCTGCTTGAGCAGCACCAGGGTCGAGATCGAGTTCAGCGTGTTGAACAGGAAATGCGGGTTGAGCTGGTAGCGCAGCATCGCCAACTGGGCGTTCGACGCCTGGCTCTCGAGCCGGATCAGGCGGTCGCTCTGCTCCTCGAGCAGCAGGTAGAAATTGATGCTGTAATAGAGCGCCGACCAGGCGACGAGCAGCGACACGGTGAGCAGGATCGCGCCGAAGAAGCGAATGCCTTCGGGCCTGGTGCCGGGCTGGATGAAGGTCGCCACGCTCCAGGTCTCGATCGCCGAGAAGGCGGCGGCGGCGAGCGCGATGATCAGGATCGAGCCGCCCCAGGTGAAGATCTCCCGCATCTGGATTAGCCGGCGATAGGTGGCCGCCATCAGCAGGGTGATCGAATAGCCGGTCGCGGTCAGCAGCAGCGTGTGCAGGACATAGGCCCAGCCGAAATTGTTGGCGATGCCGGACAGGGTGCGCAGCACGAAATAGCCCGCCCAGCCGACCGACTGCAGGGTCCAGAAGGCCCGGTTCTTGTCCTCGAAGAAGGGGCGGCCGTGCAGCCGGAACGGATTCCAGCCTGTCTTCGCTTGGCCCGCCGGCGCCGGCACGGCTATGTTCAGTGCACTATTGGCCACGTATTGCCTCTTGGAGGCCTCCTCTAGAGCAATGCGCGAAAAAGTGGGTACCGGTTTTTCGCATCCGCATTGCGACCACAAGCATCAGGACGGCTGGCGACCCTCGGTCGCAGCCGTTCTAGCGGGAAGAACCAGCATCGACCAGTCGCCCTGGTCCGTCACGAAGGTCGCGACCGCGCGCCGCACGTCCTCGGCGGTGAGGGATCGGTAGTCGGCGAGATAGGTGCGGACATTCTCGATGTCCTGCGGATTGCTTACCCAATTCTCGAGCGCTTCGATCCAGTAGCCGTTGGTCTCGAGCCGGCGCTGGATCCCGCTCACCACCGGATTCTGGGCGCGCTCGAACTCGTCCGCGGCGACCGGCCGGGCGGCGAGATCGGCGATGATCTCGCGCGCCGCCCGGAAGAAGGCGTCGGCCCGGCCGGGCGAGATTTCGGCGCCGGCGTAGAAGATGCCCCAGTCCGGGAAGCTTTCCGAGCCGGTGTGCGAGGCGCTCGGCGAATAGGTCGCGCCCTCATCCTCGCGCAGCCGGTCGAACAAACGGACCTGGAAG
>JAYRLF010000365.1:0-4179 GCA_041905385.1 Allosphingosinicella sp. | reverse complement strand
CTGACCGCGGTCGCCCTGATCTTCGCCTTGTTCCTGACCAATCCGGCGCCGATCTGCGTGCTCGACGAGGTCGACGCGCCGCTCGACGACGCCAATATCGAGCGCTTCTGCGACCTGCTCGACCGGATGACCGGCGAGACCAACACCCGCTATCTGATCGTCACTCATAATGCGGTGACGATGAGCCGGATGCACCGGTTGTTCGGCGTGACGATGATCGAGAAGGGCATCAGCCGGCTGGTCAGCGTCGATCTCGGCGGGGCGGAACGGCTGCTGGCGGCCGAATAGGTTTCAGAACGGCCCGCCGAGCACGGTCTTCCAGCCGAGCACGACCAGCCAGTGGGCGAGCACGCACGGCCAGAGCGAGCGCGTCGCCGCATAGATGCGCGCCAGCACGATGCCGAGAAGCGCGACGGCGGCGAGGAACCAGGGATCGAGGAAGGCGCCGGCCCAGGGTGGACCGATCGTCCAGGCCTGGAGCGGATGCCAGAGCACGAACAGCAGCACCGACACGGCCATGGCGCCGTTGCCGGCACGGTCGCGCGGAATCAGCAGGCCGCGGAACAGGATCTCCTCGCCAAGGGCCGGCGCGACGAACAGGGTCGCGGCCAGCCCCAGCATCGTGATAGCGTCGGGCGGAGATTGGATCCGGACCAGATTGCCGAGATGAGCGACGACCAGCAGCAGCGGCACCGCCCAGAGCGTTTCGAGCGCGGCGCGGCCCCAGCCGCGCCATCCGGGAATGGTGCGGAAGGCGGCGGCGAGATCGGCGAGGCGGCGTCGCATCCGGACAGCTTAGCCTGGGTCCGCGAGAAAGGTTACATCCCGCCGCATCCGGCGCGCGGCGCCGGGCCGGTCCCGGTCTGGCGGGGCTTTTTCGGCGAGCGCGCGCGGACCGCCGTCTACGGCTGGTCGGAGCGGGCGTTCACCGCGCCCTGCATCCGGCGCAAGGTGTTCGGCTACAATGTCCACATTCCGCTCGATCCGGACGCGGTGCAGCGGGTGCTGCTCGACAATGCCGCAAATTATGTGAAGCCGGACCTGGTCAAGACGCTGCTCAAGCCGACCATCGGCCGCGGCCTGCTCAGCTCGGACGGCGATTTGTGGCGCGACCAGCGCAAGATCGTCGCCGCCAATTTCGCGCCGGCGGCGGTCGACGCGCTTGTCCCGGTCTTCGCGGCGGCGGCGCGGACCGCGCGCGACACCTGGCGGGGCGGCACGGTCGACATGGCCGCCGAGGCGACCGCGACGACGATGCGGATCATCTCCAACAGCCTGTTCGCCGGCGATCCCCGGCTGACCACCCAGGCGGCGATGGACCATATCAGCGCCGCGCTCGACGGCGTCAGCGAGGCGCGGCTGCAGGTGCTGATGGGGCTGCCGCTGATGCCGTGGAGCCTCAGGGGAAAGTGGGCACGGCGCGGCCAGGTCTATCTGCGCGAGACGCTGGCCGCGGTGGTCCGCGACCGGCTTCCGGACGGTGGGCCGGACGACTTCCTCGGCCGGCTGATCCGCGCGCTGAACGCGCGCTTCGCGCCCGACGAGGCGCTGGCGCTCGCGGTCGACAATGCCGCGACCTTCTATCTGGCGGGCCACGAGACCACCGCCAATGCGATCACCTGGACGCTCTATCTTTTGTCCGAGCTGCCCGATCTGCAGGATCGGATGGCCGCGGAGGCACGCGCCGGCTTGGGCGCGGGCGAGGAAGATGCGGATCTGCCGGACCGGCTGCCCTTGCTGCGCCAGGTCGTCGAGGAATCGATGCGCGTCTATCCGCCGGTGCCGCGGTTCGACCGCCAGGCCGTCGCCGCGGACGAATTGAGCGGACAGCCGATCCAGGCCGGCGACATCATCTCGGTCTGGCCGTGGCTGCTGCATCGGCACAAGGCGCTTTGGGACGAACCCGATCTGTTCGACCCGGGCCGGTTCCGGCCGGAGAGCAAGGCCGGGCGGCATCGCTTTCAATATCTCCCCTTCGGCGGCGGCCCGCGCACCTGCGTCGGCGCGCGCTTCGCGATGAGCGAGGCGCTGACGGTGCTGGCGCATTGGCTGGCGGGCTGGCGCTTCGCGCCGATGCCGGGGCGGGAGGTGCGCGTGTCGGGCATGGTGACCTTGCGACCGGCGGGCGGGCTGCCGTTGCGGGTTGTGACGAGGGGCTAGCTCTGCCTTCGGCGCTGCGGGACGCCGAATTTTGTTTCACGCGAAGACGCGAAGGCGCGAAGAGTTCGTGCTGGGCGGGGCCTGATTGTCGTTTCGATGACTCTCGATCTTTTTGGCGCTCTCCGCGCGAAAAAAATTGGAAGCTGGAGCCCCCTCCGCCACCTCCGGAAGAGGCTCAATCCCTTCGCCAGCCCGGTTTCCCGGTGATTGCCGGGGCCCAGTCCAAACGTCGATCTGGGCCCCGGCCTTCGCCGGGGAACTGCTCTCTTCGCGCCTTCGCGTCTTCGCGTGAAATTTATGGGAGGTCGTCCGAGGCTCCGCAGCCAACAAGAAGATACTACTTCTTACCGACATCCGCCGCGGCCACCTTGCGGCCTTCGGCGCAGGCCTGGATCAGGGCAGCGAGGCGGCGGGCGCGGGTCTCGGGCTTTTTCGCGCTGGTGATCCAGTGGGCGATCAGCTTGCGATAGCCGGGCGGCCGCTTCTGCCAGTCGACCCAGGCGGCCTTGTCGGCGCGGATCGCGTTCTCGTCCTCGGCGCTGAGCTTGGCGGCGACCGGGCGCTCATAGGAATAGGCGCTGCGGCCCTGATTTTCCTCGAAGGCACGAACGCCGGCTTCGGTCATGTGGCCATCGGCGGTGAGCGCCGCATAGCGGGCGAGATTGACCTTGCTCCAGATGCTGCCCTTGCGCCGCGGCGTGAAGCGGATCGTGTAGCTGTCGTCGCCGAGCGACTTGCGGATGCCGTCGATCCAGCCGTAGCAGAGCGCTTGGTCGCGCGCCTGCGGCCAATCGACCGATGGCCGGCCCGTCCCCTTCTTCCAGAAGCCGACGAGCAATTCGTCCGCCTTGTCGTGGTTCGCCGCCAGCCAGCGGCGGAAGTCCGCCTCGGTTTCGAAATAGACCGGCGCGGCTGCGCTCATTCGGCCGGCTGGGGCAGCGGCGCGTTCGACCTGTCCCGGCGCTTGCGGGCGAGGGCCGCGCGCCAGCCGCGATTGCGCCACCACATGACCAGGCCGGTGACCGCGAGCGCGGCGGGGATGATGCCGCCGATGAAGATCACGATCTGCCAGAACAGGCCCATGCCGGTGCCGTCGTGCCAGCGCCGCATCAGCCGGGCGCGGGTCTCGGGACGCGGCGGGCGGGGCGGCGTCGCCTCGGCGCTGGCGTCGTCCACCTCGACCTCGGCGGGGCCGCCCTCGCGCGCGAAGGCGATCTTCCATTCACCGGCCTGATCGGTCGGCCAGGTGATCAGGGTCAGCGGGCCGGTCGCGTGGGGCTGCGCGGCCGCCAGCGCCTGGTCGACGCTCATGCGGGTCTGCTCGAGCGGCCGCGCCCGCATCGCCCGGGCACGGTCCGGCGGCGGACCCTTGGCCCTGGTCGCGGCCGGCTCGAACTGGCCGAAGACGCTGGGGAAGGAGATCCAGGCGCCGGTGAAGGACAGCATCGCCAGCGGGATCAGGATCCAGAAGCCCATCTGGTGATGGAGATTGGCGTTGGTCGAATTCTGCCGTTTCCAGCGAAAGCCGCGACGGACGCTGCCGGTGATCGGCCACCACAGCCAGATGCCGGTCAGGCAGGAGACGAACATGAAGACGCCGACCCAGCCGACAAGGGGCCGGCCCCAGCCGGGCACCATCATGCTGCCGTGGAGCACGTGCATGACCTGGACGAGGCCGCCATTGCTCGGCGCGCTGTCGAGGACGCGGCCATTGGCCGGGTCGATCCAGACATTGGTGCGGACCGGACGGCCGCCGCCTTGCGGCGGCCGGGTCGCGGTCGCGACGATCGGCCCGTGGCCGGCTTCGGGATAGCGAATCGAGGCGAGCCGCTCGCCGGGCGCGAGCGCGCCCCGGGCAGCGGCGGCATAAGCCGAGGGCGTCAAAGCGGGATCGCTGCCCTGCACGGCGAAGCGCTGCGGGTTCAGCGTCTCGTCCAGCCAGTCGTGCCAGACCAGGGCCGAGCCGGTCAGCGAGATCGGAATGATCAGGATCGCGAGCAGGATGCCGATCCACTTGTG
>JAYRLF010000364.1:0-4191 GCA_041905385.1 Allosphingosinicella sp. | reverse complement strand
GGCGGCGCGCTGCTCGACATGCCCCTTTCCCGCTGGGAGGACATGCTGGCGCTCAACCTCACGAGCGCCTTTCTCATGATGCGGGAGGTCGGACGGGTCATGCAGGCGGGCCGGACTGGCGCAATCGTCAACATTTCGTCCCTCGCCGCTCGGCTGGTGTCGCCCGTCGGCGGTGGCGCCTATGCTGCGGCAAAGGCCGGCCTGGTCGCGCTGACGCGCCAGGCTGCACACGAATTGGCCCCAGCAGGCATCCGGGTGAATGCCGTCTGTCCCGGTCCCACCCGGACCGCCCTGACGACTGCCTCCACCCGCCAGGATCGCGATTTCCCGCTCGGCCGCTGGGTCGAGGCCGAGGATGTCGCGCGCGCGGTGTGGTTCCTGCTTTCCGGCGAGTCCGCGATGATGACCGGGACCACCGTGGACGTCGACGGCGGTTTCGCCCTGGGCTGAGTTGCCGCGACGCCGATGCTCGGCCCTTGCGCTACCGCTCCGTGAACGCCCGCTCGCCGAGCTTGGTGATCGGCGTCAGGATATATTGCAGCACGGTCCGCCGGTCGCCGAGCAGGTCGACCTCGGCCACCATGCCAACGCCGATCGGCATCGGCCGGCCGGTCGGATCGCGAAGCACGTTGCGCTCGGTCCGCACCCGCACCGTGTAGAAGCTCTCGCCGGTCCGCTCCTCGACCGTCGCGTCGGGCGAGATGTGGACGACGCGGCCCTCGAGCACGCCATAGATCGACCGGTCATAGGCGGTCACCGCCACCCGCGCGTCCTGGTTCATCCGCACGAAGGCGATGTCCTCGGGCCGCACCTGCGCCTCGATCAGCAGGCTCTCGTCGGACGGCACGATCTCGACCAGCGGCTGGGTCGGCTGGACGGTGCCGCCGCGGGTGGTGACGAGCACGCGGTTGATCCGGCCCGACAGCGGCGCGCGCACCACGGTGCGGCTAACCCGGTCGGCGAGCGCCGGCAGCGCCCGCCGCCGCGCCGCCAGCTCGGCCTGCGCGGTGGCCAGCTCGTTGGCGGCCTGGGCGCGCCATTCCTGGCGCGTGCGGGCGAGCGTCGACTGCGCCTCGGCGACCGACGCGCGGGCGCGCAGGATCGTCGCCGATGCCGCCTCGGCCTCGCTCGCGGCGACCGCGGCCGCGCTCTCGGCCTGGACCAGGCTTAGCCGCGGCTCGATGCCGCGCTCGACCAGCGGCCGCAGGATGCGCACTTCCGCCTGCCGCGCCTCGCGGGCGCTGACCCGCGCCTGATAAGCGGCTTCGGCCTCGGCGACCGACCGCGACGCCTGGGTCAGGCGCGCCTGGGTCGCTGCGACCAGGCTGTTGAGATCGGCCATGCGCGACGCGTGCAGCGCCTGCTCGACCCTGATCTGGTCGGCCACCACCGGATTGCTCGCCGTCGGATAGATGGGCGAGCGGCCTTCAACCTCGGCCTGAAGCCGCGCGATCTTCGCCATCAGCGCTGCCGCGGTCGCCTGGCCGCTGCCGAACTCGGCGGTGCTCGCGGTCTGGTCGAGCTGGATCAGCGGATCGCCGGCGCGGACCTGCTGGCCGGCGCGGACCAGGATCTGCTCGACGATGCCGCCCTCGAGATTGGAGACGACCTGGAGCTGCGAGCTCGGAATCACCCGGCCCATGCCGCGCACGGTCCGGTCGAGCTCGGCGAAATAGGCCCAGACGAAGAAGATCACGACGAATCCGACCACGAACCAGAGCAGCAGGTTGGACGCGCTGCGCGGCTTGATCCGGTCGGTCAGGTCCTCGAGATGAGGCTTGGCGGCGACTTGCGGTTCTGTGGCTTGGATGTCGGACATTTCGGGCGGCGGCTTTCGGCTCAGGCGGCTTTGGGCGCGGTGATCTGGCGCAGCACGGCGTCGCGCGGCCCGTCGGTCACCACCTTGCCTTTATCGAGCAGGATGATCCGTTGGACCAGCTGCAGCAGCGGCGGGCGGTGGGTGATGAGGACGAGGGTGCGGCCCTTCAGCTCGACCTGCAGCCGCTGGATCAGCGACTGCTCGGTCTGCGCGTCCATCGCGCTCGACGGCTCGTCCATGATCATGATCGGCGGCCGGCCGGCGAGCGCGCGCGCGATCGAGATCGATTGGCGCTGGCCGCCGGACAGGCCTTCGCCGCGGTCGGCGAGGCGGAGGTCATAGCCGTTGGCGATCTGGCCCATGAACTGGTGGGTGCCGCTCAATTCGGAGACGCGCAGCATCTCCTCGTCGTCGACGCCGGGCCGGTCGAGCACGATATTCTCGCGCACCGATCCGGTCAGCAGCACGCTCTCCTGCATGGTGACGCCGATATTCTGGCGCAGGTTGAGCGGGTCGAGCTGCCGCAGATCCGATCCGTCGACCATGATCAGCCCGTCCTCGGGCGGATAGAGGCCGAGGATCAGCTTGGCGATCGTCGACTTGCCCGATCCGACCCGGCCGAGCAAGGCGACATGCTCGCCCGGATTGATCGTGAAGGTGAGCCCGTCCAGCGCCCGCTCGGTCTGCCCCGGATAGCGGAAGGCGACGTTGCGGAACTCGATCTTGCCGGTGATCTTGGCGAGCCGCAGCGGTTCCCCTTCCGGGCCTTCCGGCGGCATCTGCATCATCTCGTTGATCTGGCGATAGGCGGTGCGGGTCGACTGGATCCGCGACAGCAATTGCGAGATCTGCACCAAGGGCGCGATCGCGCGGCCGCCGAGGATCGAGCAGGCGATCAGGCCGCCCATGGTCAGCTCGCGCTCGGCGATCAGATTGACGCCGACGATGACGATGCCGGCATAGGCGATCTGCCCGGCCGAGGTCGCGAAGGTGACGCCGATCGCGCCGACCATGCGCTGGCGCAGCGAGCTGTCGCTATGCTGCTCGACCGCGCGGAGCCAGCGCTTGGAGAGCAGAGGCGCGGCGCCCGCCGTCTTCACCGTCTCGAGCCCGCCGATCGCCTCGACCAGCACCGACTGTTTCAGCAGGCCTTCGCCCATCGCCTTGGCCGACAGCCGCTCGAGCGCCGGATTGGTGAGATAGCCGACCAGGATCACCAGCGGCACCATCAGCGCCGGCACCAGTACGACGATGCCGCCGAGGATCCAGACCAGCAAAAGGGTCAGCAGGATGAACGGCACGTCGACGATCGCGGTCATCGTCGCCGAGGCGAAGAAGTCGCGCAGCGCCTCGAGCTCGCGCATCATGCCGGCGAGCGCGCCGGTCGAGCCCTTCTTGAGCTCGAGCCGCATCGACAGCAGCCGCTGGAACACGCTGTCGCCGATGTCGCGGTCGATGTCGGCGCCGGCCATGTCGACGAAATAGGAGCGCAGCATCTTCAGGATGAAGTCGAAGATGATGACGACGCCGAGCCCGATGCTGAGCGCGATCAGCGAGGCGGTCGCATTGTTCGGGACGACGCGGTCGTAGACCGTCATCGTGAACAGGGCGGTCAGCAGGCCGAAGATGTTGATGAACACCGCCGCCACCGCGACCTTGGTGTAGACCGGGCGGTTGCGCCGGATCGGCTCGAGCAGCCAGGCTGCGAGCCGGGGCGTCGGCATCTTTATCGGGTTTTCGGAACTCACCCCTCACCTCGCAGACGGTCGGGATTGATTTGCAGGATGTCGAGCAATCGACCGGTGCGCGATAGCAGGATGTAGCGGGCCGCGTCCAACTCGGTCAGCGCCTGGATATAGGACGAGGCTGTCTCAAAATAGGCGTCTTCAGCCGCGATCACGTCGAACAATGTGCCGCGGGCGGCGCGGAAGCGCTCGGCGATCACGTCGCGCGAGCGGCGGCTGGCGACATAGGCGGCCTCGAGCGCGTCCAATTGCCGCTCGAGCGCGCGCACGTCGGTCCAGGCGATCGCGGCGTCGCGCGACGCCTCCTCGGTGATCCGGTCGGCGCGGGCGGCGCTGGAGCGCGCGCGCGCCTCGGCCTGCTCGGCGCGCGGATCCTGGCCGCCGAACAGGCGGTAGCGCAACGCGACCCGGCCGCGAATGTCATAGTCGCGATCATTCTCGATCACGCCGTAGCGGCCGGCGTCGACGCCGGCCGTGATCGTCGGCAGCCGGTCCGCCCGCGCCGCCCGGGCCTCGTTGCGGGTCGCGTCGGCGATCGCGCGGGCGGTGCGGGCGGCGGCCGATTCCATGCCGGCCAAGGAGGCCTCGTCGCGGCTGGCGAGGTTGAGCGCGGGCGCTGGCGCCCGC
>JAYRLF010000363.1:0-4231 GCA_041905385.1 Allosphingosinicella sp. | reverse complement strand
CCTATCGCCGGCTGGCATCGCAGCTGCCGCGCCTGATCGCGCCGGGCGGCATCGCCTGCGTCGAGCTCGGCGCCGGGCAGGAGGCGGCCGTGCGCGTCTTGTTCGAGCCGCAGGGGGTCACGATATCGTCACGGCGAGACCTTAACGGGATGAGTCGCTGCCTGATCGTTCGGGCTGACGGGGGTTAGTGCTTTTCCGCTTGGATTTGGGCTGCGGGGTCACTACATAGGGGGCCAGGGACGGGGCCAACCACAGCAGAGGATGCGTGAGGGCCTGGCGTCGCCGACCCCCGATTGCTTGGTCGCTTTGGCGGGCGATTTGGTGAGGTAGTTGGATTCGCGCGAGCGAATCCATGCCTCTTGGGCCGTGCAGAATATGTGTGGCCGGGAATGGCCCGGCCGGTGAGGCAGAGTAGAACCACCTTTGGTGAGGATTTTTCTTTGATCAACAATCGTCAGGGCGGCCGCAGGCGCGGTCGCGGCGGCGGCGGACGGCCGCCGGGCGGCAATCCCAATCCGGGTAATCGCCAGGACAACCGGCAGCGCGGCAACGCCGCCCAGCTGCTCGAAAAGTATAAGGGTCTGGCGCGCGACGCGCAGATGGCGGGGGATCGCGTCCAGACCGAATATTATCTGCAATATGCGGATCACTATTTCCGCGTGCTCGGCGAGAACCGGGCCCGCTTCGAAGAACAGCGCCGTCAGCGCGGCGACGATTATGACGAGGACGAGGATCAGGACGTCGAGATGGCGGCCGATGGCGAGTCCGTCGACTCCGGCGATCGCGGCGACGAGCCTCGGAACGGACCGCGCTACGAACAGCGCGCCGAGCGGCAGGATCGTGGCGAGCGGCAGGATCGTGGCGAGCGGCAGGATCGCGGCGACCGAGAAGACCGCAATGGCGAGCAGCGCAGCCGCAGGCCGCGCAGCCGCCGCGTCGAAGCCGAAGCGCCGGCCGACGAGGGCGGCGAGCGGATCGCGCTCGACGTCCTGCCGCCGGCCATCTCGCCGGCGAGCGAGGACATGGCGGCCGAGGCTCCGGCCCGTGCGCCGCGCACCCGCCGTCCGCGCCGCACCCGCGAGGACGAGGATATAGCACCCGCCGCCTAGCGGGTGCTCCCGCCGCCTGATTGATGCCGAAGCGGCACCGCTTCGCATTGACGTAAAGATGTAGCTGTAGGACGCTTCCCGAAACCATCGGGGAGCGTCCTATGCGTTTGTGCCTCCTGACTTGCGCGCTGCTTTCGTCCGCGGCGCTCGCCCAGAACCAGATCCCGCCGCCCGCGACAAACGCCCAGGGCGACGTCGCGGTGACGATCTACAACAACAATGTCGCGCTGGTGCAGGACACGCGCCAGCTCGACGTGCCCGCCGGACGCTCCCGACGCGAATTTCCGGATGTGTCGGCGCAGATCCGCCCGGCGACGGTGACCTTGTCCGGCTCCGGCATCGGCATAATCGAGCAGAATTTCGACTTCGATCTGTTGTCGCCCCAGGCGCTGATCCAGAAGGCGGTCGGCGAGACGATCACCCTGGTCCGGACCAACCCGGCGACCGGCGCCGAGACGCGGGAGCGGGCTCGGGTGCTCGCCGCCAATGGCGGCGTCGTGCTTCAGATCGGCGATCGGATCGAAGTGTTGCGCGACGACGGCTTGCCGGTGCGAGTGATCTTCGATCGGGTGCCGGAGAATCTGCGCGCGCGTCCGACCCTGTCGGTCACGATGCAGAGCGAGCGCGGCGGCGTCCGCCCGGTGACCTTGACCTATCTGACCCCGGGGCTCGCCTGGCAGGCCGATTATGTCGCCTTGTTCGACGAATCCGCGGGCCGAATGGATGTGCAGGGCTGGATCACGCTCACCAACAATACCGGCACGCCTTATGTGAATGCGAACACGATGCTGGTCGCGGGCGAGGTCGCGACCGAGGAAGGCAATAACAACAATAGGCGCTATCGGCCGCCGCGGCCGCCGATGCCGAACCGGCCGCTGCGCCAGGCGGGCACGGAGAGCTCGGATCGCGAACGGCTCGGCGATTTCTATCTCTATCCGCTGCCGGAGCGGACGACGATCGCCAACAATCAGCAGAAGCAGGTGAGCTTTCTGGACGTGAGCAGCGCGCCGGCGACGCGCGGCTACGAGTTCCGCAATCCATGGCTCAACACGTCCGAAGAGCCGGTCAGCGCCGCCAGCGTGCTGCGCTTCTCGAGTTCGCGAAACCAGGGGCTCGGTGACGCGCTGCCGGCTGGAACGGTCCGGGTCTACCAGCGTGACGCCCGCGGCACGCCGCAATTCGTCGGCGAAAGTCCGATCGGCCACACGCCGATGGGCTCGAGCATCGGACTCGCCACCGGCTTGGCCTTCGACGTCAAGGTCCACCCGGTTGTCGAAGAGCGCCAGAATATTTCCCCGACCCGGTCGCGGACGCGGATGCGCTACACGCTGACCAACGCGCGGCCGAATGCGGTCACCGTCGATCTGATCCAGTCCGGCCTGTGGGGTGATACCAGAATCGTCTCCGAGAGCATGGACAGCGACCGGCGGTCCGCCGACGAGGCGCTGTGGCGTGTCCCGGTGCCGGCCAATGGCAGTGCGCAGGTCACCGTCACGTTCGAGCATCGCCATTAGGGCGATGACCCTGTTGCGGCTCCTCATCCTGCTTTGCCTCGCCTGCGCCGCGGCGCCGGCCGGGGCGCAGCAAGTCGCCGTTTCGCAACGGCCCGAGCGGGTTGCCGTCACCGTCTATCGCGATCCGCAGCGGCCGGCCGACCGGGCGGTCGATCTGGGCTGGATGAACGGTTTCGCCTTGATCAGCGAGACCCGCCGGGTTCGCATTCCCGCCGGCGACGTCGAGATCCGGTTCGAAGGCGTCGCCGGCAACATCATGCCGCAGAGCGCGGTGATCAACGGGCTCCCGGACGGGCTGCTCGAGCGCAATTACGACGCCTATCTGCTGTCGCCGGCCAGCCTGATCGAGCGGTCGCTCGGCCGCCGCGTTCATTTGCGGCGCACGTCGGTCGCGACGGGCGTCGTGACCGAGCAGGAGGCGCTGATTCGCTCGGGCGCCGGCGGCGCGCTGGTGCTTCAGACCGTCGACGGCTTCGAGGCGCTGCGCTGCACCGGTCTCAACGAGACCGTCACCTTTGATCGCATACCGGAAGGGGTCTCCGCGCGACCGGTCCTGTCGATCCGTACGCGCTCGGCGCGCGCGGTCGACGCAACGATCACCCTGTCCTATCTCGCGAGCGCATTCGACTGGCAGGCCAATTACGTCGCCCATCTGTCGCCCGAGGGCGACCGTGCCGAGCTCGTCGCCTGGGTGACGCTGGCGAACGGCGACGAAACCAGCTTTCCGGACGCCATGACCAGTGCGGTTGCCGGCCGCGTCAATCACCAGGTCGCGGAGCGCCGCGGCCGCTGGGGCGGCGGTTTCGCGCTGCGATGCTGGCCCCAGTCCAATACCAGCGACCTTCCGCTCGAAGGCGACGAGGAAGCGATCGTCGTCACCGGCACATTGATGCGCAGCCCGGCCCCACCGCCGCCTCCGCCCCCGGCGCCCGCAATGGCGACCGCGGAGTTCGCGATGCAGGCGCAGCAGGAAGAGCTCGGCGACCTCAAGCTCTACCGTATTCCGGAGCCGGTCACCGTCGCCTCGAACAGCCAGAAACAGGTCGCCTTCCTTCGTCAACCCGCTGTCCGGGTCGACTTCCTCTATCGGCAACAGCTTTCGGATCAGCCGATGGACTGGACGCCGGCGCGCCGCTTGCTGGTCAGCCGCAACCGGCCCGAGCAGGGCCTGGGCCTGCCCTTGCCCGCCGGGCGACTTGTCCTCTTCGCGAGCGGACGCGAGCGGCCCCTGCTGATCGGGGAAGGCACGGTGACCGATCGCGCTGTCGGCGAGGAGGTCGAGGTCGATATCGGCCCGGCGCCGGGCGTGCTGAGCCGCATGGTGCGGCAGAACGGCGAACGAGGGAAAGCCGATCATGTGCTGACGGTGACCAACGATCGCGCGACGCCGATCCGCTATCAGGCTGTTCTCCCTTATCAGCGGGTGACGGCGTCGCAGGCGCTGGGAACGCGCAACGGCATGCCGCTCTGGTCGGTGACGGTCCCGGCCAATGGTCAGGCCAGCCTGACCTTTCGCGCTTCCGACTAGGCTCTGTCCTCTTGTTGCAGCACCGGCCCGCTCCCCCACCCGGCCTCCCAACGACAGATTATGCTCTGGGAGGCCGGGTG
>JAYRLF010000362.1:0-4234 GCA_041905385.1 Allosphingosinicella sp. | reverse complement strand
TTTCGCGTCGGCGCCGATCGCCCGCGTGAACAGGCCGAAGGTGGTTCTGTGCAGCAGCAGCCAGCCGAGCCCGAGCGCGGGCAGCGCCAGCAGGAGCGGGCCGCCGGACCAGCTCCCGCCGGCGCGGCCGAAGTCCGCCACGGCGGGATCGGCGACCACCATTGCGGTCGAGGACATGAACAGGCCGGCGCCGCGCGCGACGAACGCCATGGCGAGCGTGGCGATGAACGGCGGCAGCCGGGCGCGGGTCACCAGCAGCGCATTGGCCAGCCCGACCAGCATGCCGACCGCGATCGCGAGGACCGGCCACAGCCAGACCGGCTGCCCCGGCAGCAGCAGGCCGATCGTGACCGCCGCGACATACATGGTCGCGCCGATCGAGAGGTCGACGCCCGCGGTCAGCAGCACGACGGTGACGCCGAGCGCCAGCACGGCCAGCCAGCTCGACTGGACGATGATGGCGGCGAGATTGTCGGGCGCGAGGAAGCGTGGGGACAGGCTGGCGAACAGCGCCATGACGAGAAGGAGGAACAGCAGCGGCAGCCCGTCGAGCAGGCGCGGCACCAGGCCGGTGCGCACCGGGCCGCTCACCGGCCGTCCCCCTGCCCGAACGCGGCGCGCAGGATCGCGCCGCGATCGAACCGCGCGCGCGCAAATTCGGCGGCGATGCGGCCGCGGTGCATCACCAGGATCCGGTCCGCGAGCCCGGTCAGCTCCTCGATCTCCGAGGAGATGAGGAGGATGCCGGCCCCGCCCGCCGCCAGCGCGTCGATCTCGCGATAGATGTCCTGGCGCGCGCCGACGTCGACGCCGCGGGTGGGCTCGTCGAGGATCAGCAGCCGGGGCGTGCACAGCAGCCAGCGGCCGAGCAGCGCCTTCTGCTGGTTGCCCCCGGATAGGGCCGCGATCGGAGTCGCCGCGGTCGGTCCGCTCTTCAGGCTGAGCCGTTCCGCGACCCCGGCGACCGCCTGCGCCATCGCCGTTCGGTCGAGCAGCCCGGTCGCGCCCGCGAACCGCCGCGCCGCGGCGAGCACAACATTGTCCGCCACGCTGGCCTCGAGCATCAGCCCCTCGCCGCGGCGATCCTCGCTGAGGAAGGCGATGCCCACGGCAAGGCGGGCGATGAGGTCGCCGCTGCGAAGCCGCGCGCCGTCCAGGCGGACGCTGCCGTGGCGGTGGCGGTCGAGGCCGAACAGGATACGGGCTAGCTCGGTCCGCCCCGCCCCCATCAGGCCGGCGATGCCTAGGATCTCGCCGGGCCGAACCGCCAGGCTGATATCCTCGATCAGCCCCGGCTCGCCGAGCCCTTCGACCTCGAGCAGCGGCGCGCCACGGTCCGGGCGAGGCGGCCGCTTCGCCCGCGCCCCGACCGTGCCTCCGGTCATCGCGGCGACGAGCGCGGCCGGCGTCAGGCCGGCGCGCGGCGCGTCGAGCGTCACCGCGCCGTCGCGCAGCACCAGCACGCGGTCGGCGAGCCCCAGCACGTCGTCGAGCGCGTGGCTGATGAAGAGGATGGCGCAGCCCTCGGCGCGGAGCCGGCCGATCAGAGCGAACAGGTGACCGGCCTCGCGCGCGGTGAGCGAGGTCGTCGGCTCGTCGAAGATCAGGATGCGGGCGCGGCTCGAGAGCGCCCGCGCGATCTCGAGCAGCTGGCGCTGGCCCGGCCCGAGCCGCGACGCAGGGAGGTCCGGGTCGGCGTCGAGCCCGACCAGCCCGAGCCAGTGCCGGGCCTCGCGGCGGCGGCGGCCGGCCGCGATGATCGGCAGCGCGCGATGGTGTCGGGGCGCGCGGCCGAGCAGCAGATTCTCGGCGACGGTCAAATTGGGGAAGATGTTGAGCTCTTGCTGGATGAACCCGACCCCCTGCCGCTCGGCGTCGGCGCGGTCGGCGGGGCTAAAGGCCCTGCCCTCGACCAGCATCTCGCCGGCGTCCGGCCGCAGCACGCCGGCGATGATGTTCATCGCGGTCGACTTGCCGGACCCGTTCTCGCCGACGATGCCCAGCAGCTGGCCGCGCCCGAGCGCGAAGCCGAGCGAATCGAGCGCGGGCACGCCGGCAAAGGCCTTGGCGAGGCCGGCGACGCGCAGCAGCGGCTCGCCCGGCGCCGGCATGCTCATGGCAGCGGCCAGGCGATCGCGCCGGACCGGGCGGGCGCAACCCGAGCCGCTGGAGCGGGTCTCGCGCCCCGCGCGCGGCGCGCGACGTCGAGCGCGGCGGCGGCGATGATCGCCAGCCCCTTGATGGCCAGCACGAGGAACAGCGAGAGACCGGCGAGCTGGAGCAGCTTGTCGAGGGCGACCAGGAACAGGGCCCCGGCCAATGCGAGCCGGACCGAGCCGCGTCCGCCGCACAGGCTGACGCCGCCGATCACCGCCGCGCCGACGATGTCGAGCAGCAGGTTGGCGCCGAGCGTCGGCTGGCCGGTCTCGACGCGGGCGGTCAGGATGATCGCGGCGATACCGGCGCACAGGCCCGAAGCAATGAAGACGCCCAGCCGGACGCGCGCCACCGGCACCCCGGACATGCGCGCCGCGATCGCATTGTGGCCGACGGCCTGGATCCAGCGGCCGGGCAGCGAGCGGCCGAGGAGGATCGTGCAGGCAAAGGCGACGAGCGCCGCCGCCAGCAGCGCGTAGGGGATCCCGGCGAAAGCGCCGTAGCCGAGGGCCACGAAGCCGTCGGGCAGGCCGCCGATGCTGGCCGTGTCCGAGACCGCGGATCCAAACCAGACCGCCGCGCCGCCGCCGATCAACAGCGTCGCGAGCGTAGCGATGAAGGACGGCATGCGCAGATAGCCGACGCAGGCGCCGTTGAGCGCGCCGACCGCGGCGCCAAAGCCGAGGCAGGTCGCGATCCCGGCGGGCGTCGCCAGCGGCCCGGCGCCGTCGGCCGTCATCACCGCGGCGGCGCCGATGCTGCCGAGCGACACGATCGCGGGCATCGACAGGTCGATCTCGCCGGTCATCATCACCAGCATCTGCCCGATCACCAGAATCAGCAGCGGGAACAAAGCGAGGGCGATGTCGCCGAGGGCGGCCGGCGACAGCAACGCCGCGAGCAGGGCGGCCGCCGCGGCGAGCGCGGCGGCCGCCGCGAAGCCGTCCGCCGCCGGCCCTGCCGGGACCGGCGCAGCCAGGTCGGGCGTCGCGGGCACGGCCCCGCCGGCGCTCGCGCCCCAGATCCGTCCGCGGTCGCGGGCGAGCGTCGCGCGGTCCGCGACGAATCCGGGGTCGCGCAGGATCCGCGGCGGCCGCCCACCCGCCCACATCGCCTCGAGCGCGGCAAAGGTCAGCCGGACCTCGTGGAACAGGTCCTGGACTCCGTCGACGTCCCAATAGCCCGCTTGGAGCTGCGCATAGCCGAGCGCGTCGCCGTCGAAACCGGCGATCAGGACATGGTCCGGATGGCCGGCCGGATGCCATTTGCCGGCGGCGCGCAGGGCCTGCTCCACCTGCGGCGCCAGGAAGTCGGACGAGGTCACCAGCATGTTGATGTCGGGCCGGGCCTGCAGCGCGTTGGCGAGCCCGGCAAAGGCCTTGTCGGCGTTCCACTCGGTCGCCACCCTCGCGACGACCTCGACGATGTGGCGGTGGCGCACCACCGCTTCCTCGAACCCGTAGCGGCGCTGGACGGCATTGGCATCGCCGAGATCGCCGAGCAGGATCACCGCCTTGTGCGCGCCGCCGCGCGCCCGCGCCTTGGCGATCAGCGCCTCGACGGTCCGGCGCATCAGTTCGCGGTTGTCGGCGACGACGGCGACCGAATATCCGTCATTGTCGGCCGGCGGCCGGTTGAAATGGACCATCGGCACGCCGGCGCGATTGGCGGCGCGGATTGCCGGGATCACCGCCCGGTTGTCGGTGTGGACGATGATGATCCCGTCGACGCCGCGCTGGATCATCGAGCGAACCTGTCCGAACTGGCGGTTGTCGTCCAGGTTCGAGACCGCCTCGAGCACCCGCCAGCCGCGGCGGGCGGCATGGCGGCGCATCGCGGCGATCGCGGTCACCCAGAAGGGCGAGACGAGGCTGTCGAACAGCAGGGCGATCACGCGCGGCCGGTCCGCCGCCGCGACGAGCAGCGGGGCGGCGCCGGCCGCGGCGACGAGGGCGGTGAAGCGGCGCCGCGAGAGGATCGGGCCGGCGCGCCGCGCGGACGCGGTTCCAGCCGCCGGCGCCTGCGGACCGCGCGCCATTCGCCCCTTATCCGGAGATTGCCGTTGGGCGCGATCGCC
>JAYRLF010000361.1:0-4259 GCA_041905385.1 Allosphingosinicella sp. | reverse complement strand
GACCGGAGCGGCGGGCGAGCGGGCGGCAGGAGCTGGCGCGGGGGCGGGCGCTGATCGAAGGCCTGCCCGACCGCTGCCGCGAGATTTTCCAGCTGCGCCGGATCGAGGGCGTGCCGCAGCGCGAGATCGCCGCCCGGCTCGGCATTCCGGAACATACGGTGGAGCAGCAGGCGACGCGCGGGCTGAAACTGATCCTGAAGGCGCTGGCGGGCGAGACGGACAAGGTTCCGGCCGCGCGGCCGGCGAGCAAGAGGAATGATGGAGAGAATGGGCAGCATCGAGAGGGATGAGGACGCCGCCGCGGGCTGGGCGATCCGGATCGATTCCGGCGCGCTCGATGCGGCCGCGCAGGCCGAGCTGGACGCCTGGCTCGACGCCGACCCGCGCCGCGCGGGGGCGTTGCTGCGGGCGGAGGCGGCGCTTGCTTATCTCGATCGGGGGCGGGCGCTGGCGGGGGGTGAGGTGGCGCAGGCTGCCGATCCTTCCCCTGGAGTCATCCCGGCGGAAGCCGGGACCCATGAACTCGGAATGGGCGGCGAAGGCTCGGCGGTTGAATGTCCGGAGGCGGTGTTCATGGGTCCCGGCTTTCGCCGGGATGACTCGTGGGTGCGGGGTGACTCATGGGTGCGGGATGAGTCGGGTGGGAGCGGTGAACCGCCGCGCATCTCGCGCCGCGCCTTGCTCTGGGGCGGCGGTGCGCTCGGCACGGCGATGGCGGCGGGGCTGGGCGGGCTGATTTTCCTGCGCGCCGGGGTCGAGACGATCGGCACCGCGATCGGCGAAGTCCGCCGCGTGCCGCTTGCCGACGGATCGGTGGCGACGATCAACACGGCGAGCCGGCTGGCGGTCGCGATGGCGCCGGAGCGCCGCACGGTGCTGATCGAGGATGGCGAGGCCTGGTTCCAGGTCGCGCACGACCGCACCCGGCCGTTCCTGGTCGAGGCGGGCAATGTCCGCGTCCAGGCGGTCGGCACCGCCTTCTCGGTGCGGCTGTATCCGACCGGGGCGGCGATCCTGGTGACCGAGGGCGCGGTCGAGACCTGGCTGGCCGGGCGCGAGACGGCCCGGACCCTGATCGCGGCCGGTGCGCGCAGCTTCGTCGCCGAGGGCATGGCAGCGATCACGGCGGTGCCGGCGGCCGAGGAGATCGACCGCGCGCTCGCCTGGCGCAGCGGCGAGCTGGCGCTCAACGGCGAGTCGCTCGATCATGCGGTGGCGGAGATCAACCGCTACAATCGGCGGCGGCTGGTGATTGCCGATCCGGCGCTCGGCCGCGAGCCCCTGGTCGGCTATTTCCGGACCAACGAGCCGGAGAATTTCGGCAGGGCGGTCGCCGCGATGCTCGGCGCGCGGGTGATCGATGAAGGCGAGACCCTTCGCCTCGACCGGTGACAAAGTTCGTCGCCCCGCATCGGAAATCCGGCCGGCAAGCATCCATTCCCTTGAGGGCGCGGCGCCAAGACCGGCCCGGCATGCAGGGGAGGGTGGACCAATGGCAATCAGACTGAGCGGAACCCGTCAGGCGCGGCTGCTGGCCGGCGCGGCGGCATTGATCGCGATGGCGGCGCCGAGCCCGCTGATGGCGCAGACGCGCAGCTTCAACGTTCCGGCCCAGGCCGCCGGGCGCGGCATTCCGATGTTCGCCCGCCAGGCCGGCATCCAGCTGCTCGCCAGCGCCAACACGGTCCGCGGCCGGCGGACCAACGCCGTGCGCGGCAGCCTGACCGTGGCGGAGGGGCTGCGGCAATTGCTGGCGGGCACCGGGCTGGAGGCGGTGCCCGACACGGGCGGGACCGGGATCGTCACGATCCGCGCGACCCTAGCCGCCGCGACGGGGGAAGCCGGGGCCGGAGGCGCCGCGGCCGATAGCGGGGATGCCGAGATCGTGGTGACGGGCTCGCGCCTGCCGTCGGAGGGTGCGGCGCCGGTCACGACGTTCGACGCGCGAAGGATCGCCGAAACCGGCGTGAACCAGGTCGCCGACGTGCTCCGCTATCTCCCGCAGCAATCCTTCCATGATTCGGAGGGTACGACCTTCGGCGCCTCGCGCGCGGTCCAGCTGAGGGGTCTCGGCCTCGGCACCACGCTCGTCCTGGTGAACGGTCGCCGCACCATCACCTCCGCGCTCCAGAACACGCGCAATTCCTTCGACATCAACATGCTGCCCCTCTCCGCGGTCGAGCGGATCGAAGTGCTGACCGAGTCCGCCTCGTCGGTCTACGGCGCCGACGCAATCGGCGGAGTCATGAACGTCATCCTCAAGGACGAGATCGAGCGGCCGACCGCGGAATTCTATCACGGCTTCGCCGATGGCGGCGCGGAGGAATATCAGGCTTCGGTGGCGCTGAGCCTGCCGATCGAGGGCCTGCGCAACATCTTCGTCTTCGATTATTTCGAACGGGACCCGCTGTTCGGGCGCGAGCGCGCAGTCACGAGGGATTCGGATTTCACGCGCTTCGGCGGCACCGATCAACGCGTCCCGAACGCCAATCCCGGCAACATCTGCTCCGTGGACGGCGCGAACCTGCCCGGCCTGTCGGCCCCCTGCGCCGCAGTGCCGGCCGGCAGCAGCGGCATCGGCCTGACGCCCGCGGACTTCGTCGCAACCGCAGGGCAAACCAACCTCCAGAGCCTCTACGCCGACACGACCCTTCTGCCCGCGGGCGAGCGCTACAGCGTCGTCGCCCAGCTTCGCTATGACCTCAGTCCGGCGGTGGCCGCCTTCGGCGAGCTGCTCTACGTCAACCGCGAGGATCGAAACATCTTTCCCGCGTCGCCTGTGTCCTTCGGGTTCGTCCCGGCGACCAATCCGTTCAATCCGTTCGGCGTGCCGGTCTTCGTCGACTATCGCTTCGACACCGACACGGTCGGTCCCGTCGTCAGCCGATTCAACTCCGAGGCGTGGCGCCTGGTCGGCGGCGTGAACGGCCGTTTCCAAGGAGGCGAATGGGAAGCGGCCGTCCTCTATACGCGCGACAAGGGCCGCAATGTCGACGAGAACGAGTTCGATCCCGCGGCCGTCAGTGCGGCACTGGCCGAGACCGATCCGGCGCTCGCACTCAACGTCTTCCAGGATGGTCCGGGCGGCAGCGAGGCCCTGCTGGCCTCGCTCCGCGTCACCGATCCCGCCGTCGATCGGCTGCAGTCGGAGGCCCTGCAAGGCAGCGCGTTCGTGCGAAGCGAATTGTTCTCGCTGGCCGGAGGTCCCGTCGAGGCGGTCGTCGGCGCCGAGGTCCGCAACGAAGCCATCGTCGTCGACTCCGAGATGTTCGGCATCTCGCTCGACGCCGATCGCGACACCGTGTCCGGCTTCTTCGAGGTTCGCGCGCCGCTGATCAGCCCGGAACAGGGAAGCCCGCTCGGCCACCGGTTGGTCGTCACCGCCTCGGGCCGCTACGATCGCTACAGCGATTTCGGCGGAACCTTCAATCCGCGCGTCGCAATCGTCTGGGAGCCGACACGGTCGCTGCTGCTGCGTGGCGCCTACGGCACGAGCTTCCGGGCGCCATCCTTGTTCGAGCTCTACCTGCCGGCGACAATCATCCCGGGGCTTCCCGTGCCGGACCCGCGACGCGGCAACGAGGTGTCGATCGTCAGCCTCTCGCTTTCCGGCAATCCCGATCTCGACCCGGAGGAGGCCCGTTCGCTCACCGCGGGCATTGTCTTTGCGCCGGACGGCGCCTCGGGGCTGCGGCTCGGCGCGACCTACTGGTCGATCGAGCAGGACCAGCGTGTCGTGCGAACCAATCCCTTCCAGGTGCTCGCCAATGAATCCTTCTTCCCGGACCTGATCGAGCGGGCCGCGCCGACCCCCGCCGATGTCGCCGCGGGCCGTCCCGGCCGGCTGCTGGCGATCAATGCGCCGAACATCAATTCCGGGCGCGCGGAGACGAGCGGCATCGATTTCGAAGCGTCGCTGGGAATCGACAGCGATTTCGGCCGCTTCGCCCCGAGCCTGCGCGTCACCTGGGTCCACAGCTACAAGGCGGCCGATTACCCATTCTCGCCGGTCACCGATCGCGTCGGCCTCGCCCAGGTCACGGGCACGATCCCGGACGTGACCGCGGTCGCGACCATCGCCTGGAGCCATGACGGGATCGGCGCATCGCTGACCGGGCGCTACATTTCGTCCTATGACGACGTCGATTCCTTCGGCGTCGCCAATGGCCGGGACGTGTCGCCGCCCCTGCTGGTCGATCTGCAGCTGTCGGCCGATCTCGGCCGGATCGCGTCTTCCCGGCTGCTCGACGGCCTCGTCC
>JAYRLF010000360.1:0-4329 GCA_041905385.1 Allosphingosinicella sp. | reverse complement strand
AATAAGGCAGGCGCGATTCGAGATCGGCGACAAACTGGGGGCGCTCCGGCCGCGGGCCGACGAAGCTCATCTCGCCCTTCAGCACGCTCCACGCCTGGGGGAGCTCGTCGATCCGGAGCTTGCGGATGATCCTGCCGATCCGTGTGACGCGCGGATCGTCCTTCTGCGCCCAGACCGCTTTGCCGCCGACCTCGGCATCGACCCGCATCGAGCGCAATTTGATGACGTCGAAGCCCTGGCCGTAAAGGCCGACGCGGCGCTGGCGATAGAAAGCCGGGCCCCGGCTTTCGAGCTTCACCGCCAGAGCGGTGAGCGCGATCAGCGGCCAGGTGATGGCGAGAATGAGCAGGCTGACCGAGACGTCGAACAGCCGCTTCGCCCAGGAGGACAGACGGCGGCCGGCCGAGAAGCCGTCGGAGAAGATCAGCCAGGACGGATTGAGGCTGTCGAGATCGACCCGGCCGGTCTCGCGCTCGAGGAAGGAGGAGAGATCGTAGACCTCGACGCCGGTGGTCTTGATCCGAAGCAGATCGTTGAGGGGCAGCGCGTTGCGGCGCTCCTCGAGCGCGAGCACGACCTCGCTGGCGCCGAGCGCCAGGAGATGGTCGGGCAGGCTGGCGACGTCGTCGCGATTGACCGCGCCTTCGACCGCGGTCGGTCCGTCGTTCATGCCGACATAGCCGACCACGGCGAAACCGGCGCCGCTCTGCTCGGAGAGCGCCGCGATCCTGGCCGCGCGCTGGCCGGCGCCGAGCACGAGCACGCGCCGCTTGAAGCGCTCGCCGCCGAGCGTGTCGCGCAGAGCCACGCGGACCAGCACCATGCCGGCGAGCGCGAACCACATCGCGTAGAGCAAACTGGAGCGCCAGAAGCTGACCGGCGGGAACAGGAAGAAGAGCAAGGACAGGAGCAGGATGCCGAGCAGCACCGCGACCAGCAGCCGGGCGAAGGCGAAACGCAGCGACTGGATCGCCTGGACTCCGTAGACGCCGACCGCGACCATCGCCGATTGCAGCGCGACCGCGAAGGCGAGCATGTTGGGCAGGCGCGCCGCGGTGGGATCGATCCCGCCGCCGACCTGCCAGAGACGCAGCGACCAGCCGGCCTCGGCCGCGACCAGCAAGAGGACGAAATCGATCGCGCCGAGCAGGAGCACGGCATAGGGGACGTAATGTTTGAACAGCCGGATCATGGGCGTGCGCCCCCGGCTGCTGCGGCAGCGGCAGGTGTAAGCTCGTCCGACATGGGCGGCAGTGTCGGAGAAATTGACAAATAAAGGGTGAAAGAGGGGGTCGGCGCCCGTTTCTTCCCGCGAGCGCAGCCCGGGCGGAGTGGAAATTGAGAGGCGCGAAAGTGCCTCAACTTCGTCAACTTCCGAGGCGCTAGTGGACCCCGAATCCGGGGCCGACCAGCCGATCAGGATTGCGCTCCTCCCTCTGATGACTCGCCTCGTCCGGGAACAATTGGATCCGGTTTTTCGAGCCGATCCAACAGGCGCTCCGCACGGCCCCAGTTTCCGAATGAGCGACGGTCGTAGATGAACCTGGCCGCGCCGGCGCCGCCTTCGGCGATGATCCTGGAGAAGGCTTCGAACTCCTCGGTGACGATCCGGACGGCTTCGGAATCCTCATGGTCCGAGGACAAGCGCTCGTCGAGTCGGCGGAGCGTCGCGAGGCAGAGCCGATTGTCGAAGCGATGGCGCTCGGCGACGACAACGCCGTCGCGCATGACCCGATCGACGCTGCCGTGGATGGCACGCTCCACCAAGCCATCGGCAATCTTGCGCTTCGCGATCTGGAGCGCTCCCTCCCACGCATAATGGAAGCCGCGGCCCTGGACCCGCTTGCGCAGGTTGTAGGCGCTGGCGACGCTCATGCCCGCCGCCTCGGCCGAGGCGGTGACGCTTCCCGTTTCGGCGAGCGCCATGAGGAAGGTGCAGATTCGATCAGGGGTCCACCCATCGTGACGGGTAGATCCACGGGGGTCGCGACCGGCGTCCAGGATCTCGTCGAGCGACTGCGGATTGCCGGTTGCAAGGACAGGAGGCTTGTTCATGCTCTGTTCCATATCATATTCTGCAAAGAATGCAATATGCATGAACGGTAGAGTGCCTTCAGCGAGTCGGCCGGGCCGCGCGGCCAACCACGGTGCAATGGTCGCGCGTGGAACGCGGATTGCGACACTGCAGTTCGCGGAGCTGCCGCCAGCGCGCATATTGCTCGGCTTTGGCCGGGTTGGGATCCTCGATGTCCTGCAGCCAGAAGCGGAACCAGTCGAGGTTGCGGTCGTAGATCGCCTGCCGATGCGCCGGCTGCAATTTGACGTGAGGCTCGTTGGTGAAACTATAGGCTTCGAACGGCATGCGCGCGCGACCCATCCGGCCGACCAGCTCAGCCAGCAGGGGGATCTCCCGCGAGGGCACGTGGAAGAGGATCGGCGCCTCGATCGCGTCGAGATGCTGCGACAGATCTATCGGGGTCCAATAGGCTGGATCCTTCGGATAGGGCGTGTCGCGCTGGACGCCGTAAGGAAAGGGCAAGACGGCGAAATCGTGATGGGCGTCGCTCCAGCTGCCTTGGGAGACCGAAAGGGCGGCGAAGCGATCGCGCCGCTGCACCATATGGAGCGGAACAAAAGCACCGTGGCTGACGCCGCCAATGCCGATCCGCTGCGGATCGACGCTTGCGCGCCGCATCGCCGCGTCCATGCCGAGAAACGTCGTCTCCGTCAGCATGGTGAGATGCGGATAGCCGAGCGACGCATCCCACGCCCTGCGCGCGATGACGGCGGGGTCGCCCTCCGCCAACGCGCGGATCGCATGGGGAAAGCCGGAATTGAGAACGATGAAGCCGTTCGCCGCGTACACAAGCATGGGTTGTTCGTCGCCGCCGTCGCCGCGCAGGAAACCGCCTGACACGTAAGGCGCCACGAATAGCGGATAGGTGCGCCGCGGGTCGTAGTCCGGCGGATAGAGGATGATCCCGGATGCCCGGGGCGAATAGCCCATATTGGCCACATCCGGCGCAATGTCCCATTCGATCCGTTCGGTGCGACCCAGGCGCAGGCCCGCAAATTCCGGATTCACGTCGCCGATCCTGGTGACCTCGCCGGTAGCGAGATCGATGGCGGCAACATGACCCGGTTCGAGCGGGGTCTCGCGCACGCAAACCAGCCGGTCGCCGGACAGGTCGCAAGACTTCAGGCGATGTCCGTCGGTCGAGATCAGGGTGCGGGCGGTCGCTTCGCCGGGAGTCCAGGCGTAAAGGCTGTGCCGAAAGTCAGTCGGCCCGTCGAAGCTCCAGAACACGATCTCGCCATTGTCACGCCACCAGATCTGGTTGAGATATTGGCCGGCGCACCGCGCGTCCGGACAGGTTGAGGGCGCCCCGCCAGCGCGCGAAGCCCGAAGCCGGGCATAAGGCAAGAAGCCGTTGCGTGCAGGATCATCCAGTTCGAGCCAGGCGGTATCGCCCCGGGCAGAAACGATGGGAGGCCTGAGTGCCGCCGTGATCGCACGGGGGTCGATTTCGACGCCGCCCCTCCGCGGGTCGGACTGGCGTCGTTCGCGTTCGACCAGCGCGGCCCTCTCGGCGGCGTCGGCCGGCCGCTCGCCGGTGCCGTCCGCGCCGACTACCCAGACTGTCAAGCTGGTTTCGAGCGGGCGATCGGGCGTCCCTGGATTGGCGGCGTAGAGCAGAGCCAGAAAGGATTGGAGCAAGTAGCCCGAACGATCCTGCGCCTCCGCTCTCGCGGCCAGGGCGGTGCGCGTCGAACCGACCCTGAACAGCAGGCGCCGGCCATCGCCGCTCCAGGAGAAGTCGCGCACATCCGCCGCGTTGCGGCTGAGCTGCCTCTGGCCGCCGCCGTCCGTGTCGCTCGACCAAAGCTGCACCTCCCCACCGCGCTGGAGCATGTAGGCAATTGTGCGACCGTCCGGCGACCAGCGCGCGACGCTGCCGCCAAAATCACCGGTCTGATGCCCATCCGGCCGGGTCAGCAAGCGCATGTCGCCGCCGTCGCCGACGAAGACGAGGCGCCCGCCGTTCGTCCGCCCGACATACCAGGCGGTACGGTAGGTATTTGCGACCGGATCAGCCTGGCGGACCAGGATGGCGAACCGCTGCCCGTCCGGCGACAAGCTGAGGCTGTCGATGTCCCGCAAGCGAACGAGGTCGTCAGTGGTGATCGCCCTTTTTGGTCCGGTCGGCGGCGCCGGGATCGCGACGGTCGGTGTCGGCGCCTGCGCGGAGGCCGCGGTGGCCCCCAATAGCGCCAGAGCGAGCGCCGCGGCCCGGATCGCGCCCTTCACCACCGCTTCGTCACCTCGAT
>JAYRLF010000359.1:0-4350 GCA_041905385.1 Allosphingosinicella sp. | reverse complement strand
CAGCGTGATCGCGCTCGGCATGAGCTATGCCCCGGCTTCCGATCCGCTGGCGCTGGCGAACGAGGCGGAGATCGGCCGGATCTCGGTCTACGCCCAGGGCGCAGACTATCACGATCAGATCAAGAAGAACCTGAAGGCGCTGGCCCGCTGGCTGATCGAGGACGGCGCGCCGCAGGCCGCCGACGCCCCGGCGCGCGCGCTCAAGGTCTTCGTCGACACCGCGCCGGTCATGGAAAAGCCGCTCGCCGAGGCGGCCGGCATTGGCTGGCAGGGCAAGCACACCAATCTGGTCAGCCGCAGCGACGGCAGCTGGCTGTTTCTCGGCGCGATCTACACCGATTGGGAGATCGCGCCGGATGCGCCGCACGCGATGCGCTGCGGATCCTGCCGCGCCTGCCTCGACGCCTGCCCGACCGACGCCTTTCCGGCGCCCTTCCAGCTCGATGCCCGGCGCTGCATCTCCTACCTCACCATCGAGCATAAGGGCCCGATTCCGGAGGAGCTGCGCGAGAAGCTCGGCAACCGGATCTATGGCTGCGACGACTGCCTGGCGGTCTGTCCGTGGAATCGCTTCGCCGACGCCGCGCGCGCCAACCGGGCCTTCCTGCCGCGCGCCGAGCTGGCCGCGCCGGCCCTCGCGGACCTGCTCGCGCTCGACGATGCGGCCTTTCGCCAGGTCTTCGCCGGCTCGCCGATCAAGCGGATCGGCCGCAACCGGATGGTGCGCAATGCGGCGATTGCCGCCGGGAATAGCGGCAGCGCCAGCTTCATCCCGCAGCTCAGGCTGCTTGCGAACGACGAAGACCCCGTGGTCGCCGAAGCGGCTTCCTGGGCCCTGAGCAGGCTCAGCGCGCTTCCGGCCGCCGCGTAAGCGCGGCGACGCAGGACGACCGGTCCATCTCGCGGCCGTCGGGCTGGCGCGCGTCGACATGGGTGACGACCGCCTCGCCGCGGCCGCTGCGCGGCGGGTAGAGATAGGCGTCGAGCACGCAGGCCGGGCCGAGGAACTGGAGCTTGCGCGCCGGTCCCTCGCGCACGTCGAGATCGGGATTGCCGAACTGGCCGACCAGGGCCCGCGCGGTCGCGCCGAGCACGCCTTCGAGCCCGCCCGGGCCGTAGGCGGTCGGCGGCGGCGGCGCGGGCCATGTCGGCGGCGGCGTCGAGGACGGCCCCACGCAGGCGCCCAGTGCCAGCATGAGGGGCAGCAATGAAAAGGATGTTCTGCCCATCAAAGGTCGGCTCCCGATTGCACGCACGGCCATGGAATCACGGATATGAGCGGGCCGCAAGGCGCATCCAGCCTAGCTGGCGCTGGTGTAGCGGCCGTTGAGATAGATGAGCGGGTCGGAATCGTCGCGCATGTGCACCGCTTCGACCACGCCGATGAAGATGCTGTGCGTGCCGAAGCTGTGGCTGTCGATGCGGCGGCACAGGAAGCTGGCCTGCGCCTCGATCAGTCGCGGCGCCGGCGCGCAATCCACGTCCCAGCCGCTCGCGAAGCGCAGGCCGTGCTGGGCGCGGTCGGCGAAGATCCGGGCGACCTGTTCCTGGTCACGGTGCAGGACGTTGACGCAGAAATGGGACATGTCGCCCATCGACGCATGAACCGACGCGGCGCGATTGATGCAGGCGAGCAGGCTCGGCGGATCGAGCGAGATGGACGAGACCGCGGTCGCGGTGATCCCCATCGGCTGGCCGTCGACGCAGATGCTGATCACATTCACGGTCGAGGCGACGCGGCGCATGGCGGTGCGCACGGATTCGGCGATGTCGGCTCCGCCCTCGATCATCGGATCGAAATGGGCAAAGCTGGAGGCCATGGCAAGCGCTACCGGAGCCGCGGCCCCAAGTTTCGGGTTTTTCTAGGAAAATCAGCGGCTGGCGGCTAGGCTCGCGAATCGGAAGGAGGGGGTGGGATGATCGAATTTCTGGCGACGCCGCACATCCTCCCCTTCTCCGTGGCGCTGCTGCTGATGGTGATGATCGGCATTGCCGAGGCGGTCGGCCTCGGCGCCGGCGCCGCGCATCTCGACATGAGCGCCGATCTTCACGCCGACGATCCGCTCGGCTGGCTCGGCATCGGCGAGGTGCCCTTGCTGGTCGTCCTGGTCGTCTTGCTCGCCTTGTTCGGGCTGATCGGCATCGCCGGGCAGCAGCTCGCCGCGGCCGTGCTCGGCGCGCCTTTATCCCCTTGGCTCGCGGCACCGGCGGCGTTCGTCGCGGCACTGCCGTTGACCGGAATCTGCGCCCGGACGCTGGCGCGGATCCTGCCGCATGACGAGACCACGGCGGTCGGGCTCGACAGCCTGATCGGCCGGCGCGCGACCGTCACGGTCGGCATCGCCCGGCACGGCTCGCCGGCCCGGGCCCAGGTGCGCGACGTGCACGGCCAGGTCCATTATGTGATGGTCGAGCCAACCGACGACCGTCAGCTGATCGGCGAAGGCGAGAGCGTGCTGCTCGTCAGCCGCGAGGGACAGACATTCACCGGCTTGTCCGAAGGGGGCGCGCCCCTGACGGCGCTCGACGAGCGCCCGGGCCTGTCGAGCTATTGAGGAGAGGGTAAAATGACCGAGTTGGCGATTTACGCGGGCGGGATCTTCGTCGCGATCCTGACGATCGGGCTGATCATCACGCGCCTGTACAAGAGGGCGACCAAGGAGATCGGCTTCGTCCGCACCGGCTTCGGTGGTGAGAAGGTGGTGATCAACGGCGGCGCCCTGGTGCTGCCGGTGCTGCACGAGACGATGCGGGTCAACCTCAACACGGTGCGGCTCGCGGTCGAGCGCAAGAATACCGACGCGCTGATCACGCTGGATCGCCTGCGCATCGACGTGAAGGCGGAATTCTACGTCCGCGTCCGCCCCGACCGCGAGAGCATCGCCATCGCCGCCCAGACGCTCGGCCATCGGACGATGGCGCCGGACAGCCTGAAGGAGCTGATCGAGGGCAAGTTCGTCGACGCGCTGCGATCGGTCGCGGCCGGCATGACGATGGCGCAGCTGCACGAGCAGCGCGCCGAGTTCGTCCAGAAGGTGCAGCAGGTTTCCGCCGCCGACCTGGCGATGAACGGCCTCGAGCTCGAATCCGTGTCGCTGACCGGCCTCGACCAGACCTCGATCGAGCATTTCAACGCCAACAATGCGTTCGACGCCGAAGGCCTCACCAAGCTGACCGAGCAGATCGAGCTCCGCAAGAAGGCCCGCAACGACATCGAGCAGGAGACCAGGGTCCAGATCGAGGCGAAGAATCTCGAAGCCGAGCGCAAGAGCCTCGAAATCTCGCGCGACACCGAATTCGCCCGGCTCGAGCAGGAGCGCGAGGTCGAGGTCCGCCGTGCGGCCCAGGTCGCCGAGGTCGCCCAGGAGCAGGCGGCCCGGCAGCGCGAGGCCGAGGAGGCCCGGATCGCCGCCAAGCAGAAGATCGACAGCGCCCAGATCGAGGCGAGCAAGGTCGTCGAGCAGGCGAAGATTTCGCAAGCCCAGGCGGTCGAGATCGCCCGCCAGGAGCAGCAGATCGCGGTCCAGAACAAGAGCCGCGAGGAAAGCCAGGCCAAGGCGGAGGCCGACAAGGCCCGCGCGGCTGCGGTCGCGGCCGAGGAGCAGGTGGCGACTGCCCGTGAGACTGAGGTCGCCGAGCGCGCCAAGCGGATCGAGCTGATCGAAGCCGCCAAGGAAGCGGAGCGCGCGGCGATCGGCATCAAGGTCGAGGCCGACGCCGAGAAGCAGGCCGCCGCCGACCGCGCCGAAGCGGCGCGGGAGGCCGCCAAGGGCGAGGCCGACGCCGAAATGCTGAAGGCCGAGGCGGCGCGCGTGCGCTTCGAGGTCGAGGCGGCCGGCCAGCGCGCGATCAACGAGGCGGCGAACCTGCTGTCGTCGGACCAGATCTCGCTGCAGACCAAGCTCGCCTTGCTCAAGGTGCTGCCGGAGGTCGTGCGCGAGGCGGCCAAGCCGATGGAGGCGATCGACAGCATCAAGATCGTACAGGTCGACGGCCTGACCGGCGGTGCCGGCGGCAGTGCCGATGGCGACGCGGCCGGCGGTAATCTCGCCTCGAACGCGGTGGCAGCCGCGCTCCGCTACCGGGCGCAGGCGCCGATCGTCGACGGCCTGATGAAGGAGCTCGGCTTCGACGGATCGACGCTCGAGAATCTGGTCGCCGGTGCCGCCCAGAAGCCGGCCGAACCGCCGGTGACGCCGGTCGTCACGATCGAGCCGGTCGAAGAACCAAAGCCCTCCTGAAGGGTCAGTCCGGGCGGACCGCGAAGCCGGCGAGGATCTCGCAGACCCAGCGGCCGGCGGTCAGCGCGCTGATGTCGGAGACGTCGAGGCTCGGGTCGAATTCGGTGAG
>JAYRLF010000358.1:0-4366 GCA_041905385.1 Allosphingosinicella sp. | reverse complement strand
AATAGACCCAGATCTCGCGCCACGGCCGCGGCGCCGGCAAATTGGGGACCGCGGCGGAATCGAGCTTGAAGGCGAGCGCCTCGGCGCCGGCCTTGGCGAAGGCGTTGGTGCGGAGTATCGCGGCGACGACGCCGCGGATCAGCCGCAGGATCCGGTCCTCGTCGATCGCGGCGACGTTGCGGAGGCCCTCGTCGATCCGCTTCTCGGCCGCCTTGACCGCCTCGTCGCGGCCGGCGCTCGCGGCCGGATCGTGGGCGGCGTTGAACAGGGAAATGAGGCCGCGGGCGACATCCGGCGCGCGTCGCAGCGCCTCGACGACGGTGGCGAGGCCATAGGACAGGCCGGTCTGGCGCAGATAGCGGAACCAGGCGCGGAGCAGGACGACCCCGCCCGGATCGAGGCCGACCGAGACCAGCAGCTGGTTGAAGGCGTCATTCTCGGCGCGGCCCTCGAGCACCGCGGCGATCGCCGCCTCGATAACCGCGGCGCGGGCGGTGATCGGATCGGCCGGCATGCCGTCGGCGGTGACGATGTGGAATTCGTGGATATGGCCCTGGGTGGCGCCTTCGAGCCGGGTGGGCGTCTCCTTGAGCACGCGGAAGCCGAAATTCTCGAGCACCGGGACGACGTCGGACAGGGGAATCAGGCCGCCGCGGCGGTAGATCTTGAGGCGCAGCTCGTTCTCCGGATCGATCGGCAGCCGGTAGAAGCGCGCCGAACGGCGGTGATCGTCGGCGAGCGAATCGAGCCGGATGATGTCCTCGGCGGCGTCCTCGGCCGGATAGCGGGAGCGGTAGGGCGGCGGGAAGTCCGACGCATAGGTCAGGGTCAGGCGGGTGGCGCGATTGGCGCCGACCAGCTCGGTCAGCCGGCCTTCGACCGCCGGCTCCCAGCCGCGCAGCATCTCGTCGAGCCGGCGGTCGAGCTCCGACGCGTCCGGGGTCGGGCGGTCGTTGGCGATGGTGTGGGTGTAGCGGACCAGCGCCATGTCGCCGTCGCCGAGCTCGACCGACCAATTGGTCTGCCGGCCGCCCGCCGCCTCGGCGATCATGTCACCGATCGCGATCCGGCGCCGGGTGGTGAGCTCGTCGCGCGGCAGCCAGACGAAGGCGAACAGATGGCCCTTGAGGATCGAGCGCACCAGCGCCAGCGTCGGCCGCGGCCGGTCGGCGAGCGACATGGCGGTGACAACCAGCTCGCGGACCGCGTCCGGGCTGAGATTGAGCAGAAGATCGTGGGGCAGCGCCGTCACCGCGTGGCGCAGCGCCTTGCCGCTATGCCCGGACGGATCGAAGCCGAAATGCTCGTCGAGCTGGGTCAGGCGGCGGCGCAGCAGCGGCACCTCCTCGACCGGCGCATCGAGCGCCTGGCTGGTCCACAGGCCGACATGGACCCCGACGCCGGTGATCCTGCCGTCCTCGCGGACCGGCACCACGACCAGGTCGAGCGGGGCGCGGCGATGGACCGGCGACTTGCGGTCCGCCTTGGTCATCAGCGGCACCGCGCCGCCCTGCTCGAAATAGCGGATCGCGCCCTCGCAGCCGCCCTCGTCGGTCGGCTCGCCAGGCAGGCGGAACAGGCCGAGCTGCTCGATCGAGCCGCCGCGCGGCCGCTCGATCTCGAAGCCGAGCAGGGTCATCGCGCCGTCGGCGAACCAGTGCATCAGCGCACGGCCCTCATCGTCCTCGACCAGCTCGGCGTCGGCCTTCATCCGCGCCTGCATCGCCCGCCAGTCGGTCACCGCCGCGCGCACGTCGGCGAGGACGCGGTGAAGCTCGGCGAGCAATTCCGTGCGGGTGCGGGCGTCGGCGCGGTCGACCTCGAGATACATGATCGATTCGCGGCGGTTGAGATCGTCGCAGAGTGGCTCGATTGCGGTGAGCAGGCCGGACGCGTCGCGGGTGACGCAGACGACCGGGTGGAGCAGGCGGTGGATGATCAGGCCGCGCGCGGCGATCGCGGCGCCGACCGAATCGACCAGGAAGGGCATGTCGTCATTGGCGATGCAGATCCGCATCCGGCGCCGGCCGAGCTGGGTGCCGAAGGATTCGATCCGGACCAGGGCGACGGCGGGAGGGCGGCGCGAGGCGCAGGCGGCGATGAACTCGGCCGCGGCGCGGCGGTCCTCCTCGCCGAACTCGTCCAGCTCGCCGGGCAGCGCGCCGTCGCACAAAGCGTGGGCGAGGCTGTCCAACAGCTGCTGGCGTGCGGCGTCGTCCGCTACCATGCCGTCCGATGTCATATTTTCCGCTCCCGGGACTTCGGGTGAAGGGCACCCGTCTCGGGCCGGGCCTATAGCCCCGCCCTTGCATGGGCTTCAAGGCCGGGAAGGCCGAAGGGCACGCCGCGTGCAAAGGCCACGCCGATACGATTGGGAACCGTTACCTTCATAACCTTTGTCAGGATTCCGGCGACTTTCCTGAACGGGCCGGTGGTAAAGTTCACGAAGTGCACGGTCACGTCGAGAAATTTCGGCGTGGCCTTCGGGCGATCGGCGCGCGCGCCCAGGACGCAAGCGGATGCGCGCGCCGAACTCGCGCTGGGTGGTGGGTTTGACGATGGGAAAGAGCCGGACGCCGACGGTTGTCGGCTTGGGCATCGCAGCAGATGAAATCCTACTTTGCAAGAACAAAGGTAGAACGTCTGCCCGCTTGGTCCGACGAAAGGTCATGGGCGGTGAGATAGCGAAGCCAATCCCCCTCCCTGAGTACAGGGAGGGGTTAGGGGTGGGTTGGTCTCCACCTGCAGTGACTCTCCGAAAACGTACCCACCCCCAGCCCCTCCCTGCGTGCAGGGAGGGGAGTAATGACGCCTTTCTACCTTCGCCCAG
The DNA here is from genome assembly GCA_041905385.1 of Allosphingosinicella sp. Classification (GTDB taxonomy): domain Bacteria; phylum Pseudomonadota; class Alphaproteobacteria; order Sphingomonadales; family Sphingomonadaceae; genus Allosphingosinicella. The sequence goes on along the minus strand of JAYRLF010000358.1, from coordinate 1,536 downwards.
AAATGGGCTGGCGGGATGTGCGCGCTCTATTCCACCACGATCGTGCCGCGCATGCCGAAGCTGGTGTGGAGGGTATGGGTGCAGCGCAGGCGGTAGCTGCCGCGTTGCGGGACGATCCGGACTTCGACGGTCTGGCGCGACGGCACCTCGACCGCGCCGTTGCGGAGCGCGGCGCCCGACGGTTGCGCGCCGGCGAAGAATTCAGGCGCCGAGAAATTGTGGCCGCCGCGGCCGGCATTGGTGAGCCGCAGCGTGACCGGGACCCCGGCGCGCAGGCGCAGCGTCTCGGGCGCGAAGGCGAAGCTCGACAGCTGGACCTCGACGACCGGGGCGGGGGTCTGCGCCGCTGACGGGGATGCGACGAGAAGCAGGAGCGGAACAACGGCGCGCATGGCCAACCTCTTTCCCCCCTTGGTCCCATTATACATCAATCGGGAAAGGACGAATATTCCCAGCGCCAGGGCAGGCCGGTCGGGCCGAGGATATGCTCGACCAGGGGCTCGAAGATCCGCTCAGCGCGCACGTCGTTGGAAAGGAGGACGACGCAGCGCCGGCCGCGCTCGAGGCAGACCCAGATGTTGCCGGTGCTGTCATTGTGGCCGCCCTTGAAGAAGCCGGGCCCTTGAGGTCCGGAAAAGGTGACGACGCCGAGGCCGGCGCCGAGTCCCGGCCAGCGCGGGGCGGCGGGCGGCGGCGCCAGGGTCGGGAACTGGCTTTCGCTGACGATCGGCTGCTGGCTCGACACCATCGCCGCGCGGGCGCCGCGGCCGAGGCCGTCGCCGCGCATGAAGGCGGCGGCGAAGCGGGCGAAATCGGCGATCGTCGTGTCCATCGAGCCGGCGGCGCGGACCGCGCTGCGCTCGTCATGCGGCTCGACCGTGCCGTCCGCCTTCCAGCCGTCGGCGAGGTTGGCGGAGAAATCGGGGCGCCACATCATCGCGCTGTTCGCCATGCCGAAGCGATCGAAGATGCGGCGCTGGATCTCGGCGCCGACATCGAGGCCGAGCCCCTGCTCGAGCACGAACTGGAGCAGGATCAGGCCCTCTCCGGAATAAGCGTAACGCTCGCCCGGCTCGAAATGGAAGCGAAGGCGCCGGTCCGGCATGAAGAAGTGGTAATTGGCGAAGCCCGACCGGTGCGAGAGCAAGAGCCGCGGCGTCAGCCGCCGCCAGCGCTCGTCGCCGGCGAGATGGTGCCAGGGCGCGTAGCGATCCTCGGCATCGGCATAGTCGGGCAGCGGGCGGGGCAGATAGTCGGCGATCGAGCGATCGAGGTCGATCCGGCCTTCCTCGGCCAGCTGCATGACCAGCCAGGCGAAGACCGGCTTGGTCAGCGAAGCGCCGTACATGATCGTGTCGGGCTGCAGCGGATCGCCGGCCGCGTTGCGGCGGCCCCAGGTGCGGACGAGGGAGACGCGGCCGTCGTCGATGACGGCGAGGGCGAGGCCGTTGGCACGGGCCTGGGCCATTTCGCGGCGGACGAGGGCGTCGATCGAGGCGGGGGTGGCGGCGGGGGCTGAGGTGGCGATCATGGCGG
>JAYRLF010000357.1:0-4396 GCA_041905385.1 Allosphingosinicella sp. | reverse complement strand
GGGGAGATGTTCGCTTTTTGTTCTGGACAAATAGGATTTCCCGCGAGACACTCAAAGCCGGCGCCCCACCGCCCGGCTCTTTCAGATCGTGAATCTCGACATCCTCCCTTCCCGCCTCGCGGAAGGGGACAAGAGGGGTGGGCTCAGGCGGCGAGCCCACACCCGCCCTGGCGCGCCTTCGCTGAACGCCAGGGAGAAGGTGCCCAAAGTTGACGAAGTTGACGGCACCCAATCGTAAAATCCACTTCGCCCGGCGCGGGTCAGCAGCGCCGCCCCGCATAAGCCGGATCCGCATTGCGCCCGCGGTCGGTGTCGCTGCAGCGCCGCTGGCTGACCCGCGGCGTCCGCCGCCGGCGGCAGGGCGGGTCCGCATTCGCGCCGGAATCCGTGTCGGTGGCGGCGCGGGTGGCCCGGTCCGAATTGGTGCCGCTGTCGCTGTCGTTGAGCGGGCAGCGCTTCGCCGTCTGCGCGCCGGCCGCGGCGGCGGCTCCGCCGGCGACGATGCCACCGGCGACGCTGGCCAGGAAGGAACGGCGGCTAAGCTTGCGTGACGTGTGCATCGACTCGGTCCCTTTCGAAGGTCAGAGGGACACGCATCGCGGATCGACTCTCGCTTAAGCAACGGATCGGCGACCCCGGAGGACTGCGCCTGCGCCGGACCCGAGTCAAACCGCGTCAGGCAATCGCCGGCGCAGCCATTCGACGATCATCCGCCCTTCCGCCTCGTCGAGGCCTTGTGCGGCGTAAACCGTACGGGCGCCGTAGCTGAATTTGATGCTCCCGGACTGGGCTCTCATGAAGGGGATCTGGGGGTAGAATTGGGCATAGAAGGGCGGTGATTCCGAGGCCGAAAGGTGACCAATCTCGGCGCCGCGATAGGTCCTGACACGCATCCATCCGAGCAACGAATGGCCGATTTCGAGGTCGCCCGTCGAGACGCGCAGGATCTCGGAACCCGTGATCATCCAGGCAATGATCAGCGCGACGACGAGCCAGCTCAGCGCCCATATGATCAGCCAAGTGGCGAGAAAGGGCTCGCCCGTTCGCGCAAATTCCACGAACGCGGCGATCCCGCCGAGCGTCCAAAGCGAGATCCAAAGGATCAGGAAGGGTAAAGCGAAGACTCTGTGACGCGCGCGAATCCGAATGCGCTCGCCCCATGGTCCCTGCTCGATCCTGAACCGCGGCGGCTTCGGCTTTTCGTACGTCTTCGCCACTTCGCTTGCTCCAGATGGATCATTCTATTGCGCGAGGACAGCGTCGATCCTCAAGCGGAACATCGCAACTCCGATCGGCCGAGGCGGATCTACCCTGGCTCACAGCGACGCGTCGGGGAACGGACTCGAGCCCTCGGCCACTCCCGTAAAGGTAACGAAGGTAACGGTTCCCATGGGAATCGTGACCTTCCCTCACCGCCTCAAAACGGCTGCCCGACCCCGAGCAGATTGCCCTCGCAGTCCTTGAACCAGGCGCCATATTCGCCCGTCCCCCGGCTCGGATAATTGCCCTCGATCGTGGCGATGCCGTCGTCGGTGCGCAGCGTGCCGAGATCATATTCCTCGAACACCACGCCCCGCGCCCGCATCTCGGCGACGGCGGCGTGCAGGTCCGCGACCTCGAGGCCGATCTGGGTGAACGACCCGTCCGACGCGCCGGCCGAGGCGAACAGGGCGAACTCGCAGCCGCCGATCCGGTAGAGCAGCCCGCCCGGCCGCTCCTCGACCGGCTCGAGCCCGAGCTTCTCGGCATACCAAGCCCGCGCCCGCTCGAGATCCTGGGTCGGCAACCGCGTCGCCGCCTTGCGGAATTCCGGCATCTCTCTCTCCTTGCTCGATCGCCGCTCGACCGACGCGGAGCAGCGTCGCCGCCGTCATAGCCGCAAATCGCGGCCCGCCGAACAAGGCTTGCCCAACGCGCTGATTCGGTTGAGAATTCGACCTCATGGTTGCGTTCGGTCATCGCAGCTCCTGGGATCGGGCCGCCTCCGCCGCCGCAGCGGTCGCGGTCCAGCTCGGGCTGCTCGGCCTGTTCCTCTGGGGCCTCGGCGCCGACATGCGTCGGGCGATCGTCGAGCCGATCGACCCGTTCGACGCGCTGACCGTGCTGCCGCCGCCCGAGCCGACCCAGGTGCCGCCGCGGCGCGAGCAGAGCGACACCAAGGCCCGCCGCCTGTCGCCGCGCGAGGAAGGCGGCTCCTCGCCGCCCAACCTCCGCGCCGAGCCGACCCCGATCGTGACGCCGCCGCCGCGCATTCCCCTACCGGTGCCGCCGCCGGTCGCCGCCGCCCCGATCGCCGGCGCGGGCGCCGCCGCCTCGGCCGGCGCCGCCGACATTCGCGGCCCCGGTTTCGGCAGCGGCGGCTTCGGCGACGGCCGCGGCCGCGGCGCGGGCGGCGGCGGCGGAGGCGGCGGCTATGGCCGCGACACGCCGCCGCGCCGGATCCGCGGCAGCCTGCGCAACGCCGATTATCCGGAAGCGCTCGGCGTGATGGGCGTCGGCGGCACAGTCGAGGTCATCTTCCGCGTCCTCACCGACGGCAGCGTCACCGACTGCCGCATCCTCGAAAGCTCCGGCAACCGCCAGCTCGACGACATCACCTGCGACCTGATCGAGCGCCGCTACGTCTATGAACCCTCCCGCGACGAAGACGGCCGCCCGGTCACCGCCCGCATCGTCGAGACCCACAGCTGGGAAGTCGAAGACCTCCCCCGCGAACCGCGGCGAGAGCGCCGGCGGGGGTGGTGAGCTCGCCGATAAGCCCCTCCCTGCACGCAGGGAGGGGTTTGGGGTGGGTTTCTACGAAGTAGGGACGAGGTACTCTTCAGACGCACCCACCCCCGGCCCCGCCCTGCGGGCAGGGAGGGGGGACCAGGTGTCTCAGCCGCACCCTACCCCGCCGCCCCCTCCAGCGCCCGGTTCAGCAAATCGCAATCCGGCACATCCCGGTCCCGCTCGTACAACGGCCGATAGAAGGCCGCCGCCCCCGCATAATCCCCGCTCTTCACCAGCAGCCGCGCCATCATCTGCACCTCGAAGCCGGCGCAATGCAGCCCGTCGCGCGACAGCGGCCAGCTGCGCAGCGAGACCCGCGCCGCGGCGAGCGCGCCGGGCAGGTCGCCGATCTTCTCGCGCGCCTCGGCGAGATCGCGATAGAGATAGGCGCGGCCGAGCACATTGGGCGGCAGCCGCGTCGCCCGCTCGAACGCCGCGACCGCCTCGTCATGGCGGCCGGCGACGTCGAGCGACTGGCCGAGCTGGTTCCACGTATCCGGATCGCGCGGCCGCGCCCGCGTCCGCGCCTCGGCCGCCGCCACGCTCACCGTGGTCGGATTGGCGCTGGGCAGAGGCTGGAGCAGCCGCAGCGCCTGCTCCCGATAATCCTGCACCGTCTCCTGGGCGGAAGCCGCGGGCGCCGAGGCGATGCAGGCAAAGGCGAGGAGAGATCGAGCGAGTATCTTCATGCCGGGAAAGTGCCGCGCCGCTCGAGCCTTGGCCAACGCGGCGCGACCGGGACAGCAAGCCGGGCGACAAAGACTGCACCCCCACGACCCGTCATCCCAGCGCAAGCTGGGATCTCACTTCCCTTTCCCGGAGTCGGCAAAGGCAAAGAGATTCCGGCTTCCGCCGGAATGACGAAGGGACTTAGATGCCCGGCAAAATTTCGGGAGCCGGCCCATCCCACTCTTGTTCATCCCCTTCGCGATCGCCGCCAGCCTCGCCCAGGCCGCGCCCGCCGCGACGCCCTGCGAGCTCCACATCTGGGGCGGCGAGCGGCTCAGCTACCAGACCGCCGGCTTCCTCTCCGAGCTCGGACTGATCGGCAGCCTGATCGACCGCGCCACCCGCACCGACGACGATCGCGCCGCCCGGCCGCGCCTCGCCGAGACGCTCGACACGCAAGGCCAGGTCACGGCGCTGACCGCGCAGCCGCTCACCATCCTGCTCAGCATCGGCGACCGCCGCATCGTCCCCCACGATCTGCCGCTCGACCCGCGCGAGGCGGCGCGGCGCCAGGCCCGCCAGGTCGAGACCGGCTCGCCCTGCTATACCGAGCTGGTCGTGACCGGCCTTTCCTTCCACCAGTCGGCCACGCTCGGCCGCAGCTTCCGCACGACCTTCCTCTATCGCGACTTCAGCGCCGCCGCCGCGCCGCATTTCACCTATTCCGGCGCCGGCGAGACCCGGCTCCAGATCTTCCCGCCCGCGCACGAGGGCGACGCCGACGCCGCCCGCCGCGAGCTGATCAGCGCCTTCCGCGCCAACTTCCGCCGCTTCGCGCAAGCGATGGTCGCCGAACGGACGCGCCGGCTCGAGCGGAATCGCTGACACCGTCCCCCTCCCTGCACGCAGGGAGGGGTCGGGGGTGGGTCGGTCTCCACCGGCAGCGAGCTTGCGG
>JAYRLF010000356.1:0-4404 GCA_041905385.1 Allosphingosinicella sp. | reverse complement strand
GCCTCGGCGAGCGTATCGCCTTCGTCGACCTCGGCGGTCGTGTCCTCGCGATAGCCGGTCCAGAAGGCGGCGAGGCCGAGCTCGCCCGGGCCGACCGGCAGGCGGGCATCGGCGTTGAGCGCATAGGTCTGCTGGCTGATCCGCTCGCGCTGGACCTCGACGCCGTCCAGTGCGAGCGCGCCGTCGTCGAGCTCGAAGGTCGATGAGGTCTCGTCCTCGTCGCGGTCGGTGTCGACGAACAGGCCGGAGATGCGCAGCCGGCCGGCACCGAGCGCGGTGGTCAGCTCGGCATTGCCGGAAATGTCGGTGCCGTCGCGTGTGTCGTCCTGGAGCTCGAGATCGTCGAAAGCTTCATTGGTCTCGTCGGCATCGAACGGCACCGCCGCGCCGAAGCGGTAGCTGGTCTTCCTCTTGGGATTGCGGCGCTGCTGCAGATTGAGGGCGACCCACCAGCTGGTGTCGCCGGACGTGTCGGCATAAGCGACCGCCGCCGACGGCCGGATCCCGCCATCCTGATTGAGCAGCGCGCCGATCTTGCCGAAGCCGCCGTCGAAGCGGGCGCTTTCGCGGGTGACGATGTTGAGCGTGCCGGCCACGCCTTCGCTCGGCGGGTCGGCACGCGGTGCGCGCACGATCTCGATCCGCTCGACGATCTCGGCCGGGATGCGATCGACGAAGAAGCTGCGGTCGGCCTCGCCGCCCGGCGCGCGGCGGCCGTTGATCAGCACCTGGGTGAAGCCGGCGGCAGGCCGCGCATCTGGACGCCGTCATATTCGAGCACGTCCGAGGTGAAGGTGACGCCCGGCACCCGCTTCAGCATCTCGCCGACCGAGACCGGCTCGAAGCGCTGGAAATATTCGAGGTCGTAGGAGAGGATCGGATTGGGATCCTCGGTGCGGTTGCGGAAGAAAAGCTGGCCGGTGACGATGATGTCGCTCGCCTGCTCGGGTGGCGCCTCGGCGGTCGTCGGCATCTCCTGCGCATTTGCCGGCATGGCCAGCGCCGCCAGAGCACAGCCGGCCAAAGCGAAAGTCCTGATCGTCATTGCAGCCCCCTTCGGTGTAATCGAATCGCCGCATTGCCGGCCTAGGGGCGGCCTGCGGCTCGTTTCGGCCGCGGCTTAGGGGGGCTGCATGACCAGACGCGGTCAGTCTTGTTTCGGAACGGTGACGTTCGCGCTTTTGCTGGCCGGTTGCGCGACGGCGCCGACGCCGCGCGCGCCGACGGTCGAGGTCGCCCCTGCGGCAGAGCGGGTGGGGGGCGGCCCCGCCACTGCGGATGCTGCCGCCGCGCCGGCGTTCGGGGCGGCGCCCGCGGGCGCCGAGGCCATGCTGGCCGGCCGGCGCGTCGCAGGCTTCGTCGCCGGCACCGACAAGAAGGCCGGGCTCTATGTGTACGGGCTGGACGGGCGGCAGCTGCAGTTCCTGCCCGACGGCCTGCTCAACAATGTCGATCTGCGCGCCGGCTTCGTCGTCGACGGTCGCGAGCAGGTCCTGATCGGCGCCAGCGACCGCGGCCGCATGGGCATCGCGCTCTATCTGTACGATCCGGCCTCGTCCGACCCTGCCAATGCGGTCCGCCCTTGGGGCCTGGTGCCGTCGGACGTGGCCGAGCCGTATGGATTCTGCATGGCGAAGGTCGACGGCGCGATGCAGGCGATCCTGATCGGCAAGGACGGACAGCTGCGGCAGTATCGGATCGACGCCGACGCGGCGGGCCCGCGCGCGACCGAGCTTCGCCGGCTGGCGATCGGCTCCCAGTCGGAAGGCTGCGTCGCCGACGAGGAAGGCGGCCATCTCTATGTCGGCGAAGAGCTGGTCGGCCTCTGGCGCTACGGGCTTGCGCCGGGCTCTGGCGCCGAGCGCGTCCGGATCGAGGGCGCGGGGCCACCGGGCCGATTGATCGCCGATGTCGAAGGCGCGACCATGATCCGCGACGGCGCCGCCCGCTACGTCATTGTGTCGAGCCAGGGCGACAGCGCCTTCGCGGTCTGGCGGGTCGATGGTCCGGAGCCGGTCTATGCCGGACGCTTTTCGGTCGCGGCGGCCGGCGGCGTCGATCCGGTCACCGGCACGGACGGAGTCGATGCCCTTGGCGGGCCGGTCGGCCCCTTTCCCGAAGGATTGGTGGTCGTCCAGGACGACGTCAACGAGACGGCGCAGAATTTCAAGCTGATCGACTGGCGGGCGATCAGGGCGGCGCTTGGTCTCGCTCGGCCTTGATGAAGTCGACAAACGCCCGCAGCGGCGCCGGCAGCTGGCGTCGGCTCGGATAATAGAGATAGAAGCCGCCATAAGGCGGACACCAGTCCTCGAGCAGCCGGACCAGGCGGCCGGCGGCGATATGGTCTACGACCTGGCCCTCGAGGCAATAAGCGATGCCGATGCCGGCGAGCGCGGCGTCGACGATCAGGCCGCCGTCGCCGAGTGCGATCGGCCCGTCGACCTGGATCACCAGCTCCTTGCCGTCCTTCTCGAACTCCCAGCCATAATCGCGGCCGGTGCTGAAGCGGAAACGGATGCAGGGCAGGTCGCGCAGCTGCTCCAGCCGGGTGGGCCGCTTGTGACGGGCAAGGAAATCGGGCGAGGCGACGATCGCCGAGCGCTGGCTCGGCCCGATCGGCACCGCGACCATGTCCTGCGCGATCGTCTCGCCGAAACGGATGCCGGCATCGAAGCCCTGGCTGACCATGTCGATCAGCGCCTCCTCGACGACGATCTCGACCTGCACGCGCGGATTGGCGTCGAGGAAGCGCGCCATGATCGGCAGCAGCACCATCTCGGTCAGCGCGCGCGGCGCGTTGATGCGGAGGCTGCCAGCCGGGGCGCCGCGGAAATTGTTGAGGTCGTCGAGCGCGTCGTCGATGTCGCGAAACGCCGGCGAGACCCGATCGAACAGGCTCTGGCCGGCCTCGGTGAGCGCGACGCTGCGGGTGGTGCGATTGAACAGGCGCAGGTCGAGCCTTTCCTCGAGCGCGCGCAAGGCGTGGCTCAGCGCCGAGGGCGTGCAGCGCAGCTCGGCCGCCGCGCGCCGGAAGCTGCGATGGCGCGCGATGGCGAGGAAGGTGGCGAGGTCGGCCGGGCTGACAGTGCGCATTGTTGAATTGTGCTCAACAACACGACGAGAATCCAGTCGATTATCTCAGTGGCCGCGAAGGACTATCTGGCGCGTGATGCGGGGTGATTCCCGCTGCGCCCGATCCCGAAAGGAGCTCCCCAATGACCCTGATCGCCGAACCGACCCTTACCGCCGAGCAGGACGGCGGAACCATCGCGGTCAAGGCCTTCGCCGCCCAGTCCGCGGCGACGCCGCTCGCGGAAACGCAGATCGAGCGCCGCGCGCCGGGCCCGAAGGACGTGCTGATCGACATTCTCTATTGCGGCGTCTGCCATTCCGACCTTCATACCGCCCGCAGCGAATGGGCTGGGACCCGCTATCCCTGCGTCCCGGGCCACGAGATTGTCGGCCGGGTTCGCGAGGTCGGCAGCGCGGTGACGCGGGTGAGCGCCGGCGATCTCGCGGCGGTCGGCTGCCTGGTCGATTCCTGCCGGACCTGCGCCTCCTGCCAGGACGGGCTCGAGCAATATTGCGAAGGCCCGCACGGCTTCTGCGGCACCTATAATGGCTGGGCCGACGGGTCCGGCGAGAACACCCATGGCGGCTATTCGGCCGCGATCACGGTCGACGAGCATTTCGTGCTGACCATCCGCCATGACGAGAAGGACCTGGCCGCGGTCGCGCCGTTGCTCTGCGCGGGCATCACCACCTGGTCGCCGCTCCGCCACTGGGGCGCCGGCCCGGGCAAGAAGGTCGGCGTGGTCGGTATCGGCGGGCTCGGCCATATGGGCGTCAAGCTCGCCCATGCGCTCGGCGCGGAGGTGGTCGCCTTCACCACGTCGGAATCGAAGCGGCAGGACGCGAAGGATCTCGGCGCCGACCAGGTCGTGGTCTCGCGCAATCCCGACGAGATGGCCGCGCATCTGCGCAGCTTCGACCTGATTCTGAACACGGTCGCCGCGCCGCACGATCTCGACGCCTTCCTCGTCCTCCTGAAACGCGACGGCGCGATGGTCGTGGTCGGCGTGCCGGCCAGCCCGCATCCTTCGCCTTCGGTCGGCACTCTGATCTTCGGCCGCCGCTCGCTCGCCGGATCCTTGATCGGTGGAATCCCGGAGACGCAGGAGATGCTCGATTTCTGCGCCGAGAAGGGGATCGTCTCGGACGTCGAGATGATCGCGATGCAGGATATCGAGGAGGCTTATGAGCGGATGCTCAAGAGCGACGTGAAGTATCGCTTCGTCATCGACATGGCGACGCTGAAGGGCTGAGCCTATTGCCGTCCCGCCGGCGCCGGGCGCGGTGCCGGGCGGCGCCACGCGCCCGGCCGCGGGCGGAGCGCGGGTC
>JAYRLF010000355.1:0-4417 GCA_041905385.1 Allosphingosinicella sp. | reverse complement strand
AGAGAGTCCGACTGTGGCCAGCGCGCAGCGCCTTTCCGTGGTCCATCGGAAGGACGGCTGACGCCGTCAGGGGCACAGCCTCTCTGCGTCTCTGCGTCTCTGCGCGAAACAGAATCGGGCTCACTTCGTAGCGCTCCGGCATCTCAAATATGATCGAGCAGGTCATCGGCGATCAGCCCCGGCCCGGCCGCCTCGGCGGCGTGGCCGTGCAGCCAGACGCCCTCGCAAGCCGCCTCGAACGGGTCGTCGAGCGCGGACGGGCGCGCCGCGACGAGGCCGGTTAACCCGCCGCCAGTGCCGGCGCGGGCGCGCCAGCCCGGCGCGGGCGGCGCGATTGCGGCCTCGCCGCCGAGGTCGGCGACGACCGTGTCGGCGCCCTTGTAGACGATCACCGCCCCGCTCGCCTCGGCGGCGGCGCGCGCCATCTCGACCTTGCTGCCGGACAGGTCGGGGAAGAGCCGCCCGAATTCGCCCTCATGCGGGGTCAGGATCGCCGCCTGGTCGAGATCGCGCAGTAGATCGACGCCGCGCCCGGCGATCAAAGTCAGCGCATCGGCGTCGAGCACGAGCGGCCGGCCGCAGCCGAGCGCGATGTCGAGCAGCAGCTGCGCGCTTGCGCCGGTGCCGAGGCCGGGGCCCAAAGCGACCGCGCCGATCCGGGGATCGCGAAGCAAAGTCTCGGCGTCGCCGGGTCCCTGGACGATCGCGCGGGGGATGCCGGCGACGGTCGGCCCGACCAGCCGCACATAGCCCGCGCGCCCGCGCAACGCCGCGGCGGCGGTCAACGCGCTTGCGCCGGGCATCTCTCCGGCCAGCACCGCGACATAACCGCGCCGATATTTGTGGTCGTCCGGCCCCGGCGCCGCCAGCACCGGCCGGCCGATCTCGCGCAACCGGCTCCCGGCCGAGATGCCGATATCGGCGATAACGATCCGACCCATTCGCCGCGCCGCCGGCTGGAGCCGGTGCGACGGCTTCAGCGTCTGGAAGGTCACGGTCAGATCGCAATCCGGCACCGGGGAGAGGATCCGCCCGTCATCACTGGCGATGCCGCTCGGCAGGTCGACCGCGACCCGAACCTGCGCCGCCGCCGCCAGCGCCAGCAGCCGGCGCGCCAGATCGCTGTCGAGCGGCCGGCCGAGCCCGGTTCCGAACAGGGAATCGATCAGCAGCGGCGCCGGCGCGGCGCGGTCGATCGGCTCGACCGGCCCGGCCCAGCTCTGCCAGGCGGCGCGGGCGGCATCGCTCTTCGGCTCGCCGCTGGCGGCGACGCGGACCGCGATCCCGCGCGCCTGCAATTCGCGCGCGATCACATAGCCGTCGCCGCCATTATTGCCGGGGCCGCACAATACCAGGGCGGGCAACGGACCGGCATAACGCCAGATCGCCTCGGCGGCGGCGCACCCGGCCCGCTCCATCAAAGTCCCGACCGGCGTACCGGCCTCGATCGCCGCTTCCTCGGCCGCCCGCATCTCGGCGGCAGTCAATATGATGCAGCCGCTCATGGCCGCCGGATCTGGGCCGGCAACCGGAAGCGGTCGCCGCCGATCGCGACCTCGATCCGATCGTCGGGCAGGAGCGTGACGACCGCCGGCTCCGCCCCGTCGGCGGCGATCACGCCGCGGCCGTCGGTCGCGACCAGCAGCCGGCGGAAGCCGCCGTCGGGCTTGCGCAGCACCAGGATCCGCCCTTCCGGACGCTGCTCGCGGTCGATCGTGCAGAAGCGCTCGAACTGGGCGGCGCCGCGAATCTGGCATTCGATCCGGGCGTCCTCAGGCGCTTTCGCGGCCACGGCGAACCCATTGTCGCTGGCCGCCTCGCCGCAGGCGGCGAGCATCAGCGCGGCAAGGAGCAGCAACCATCTCATCGGCCGCTCCCTACCATCTCCCGCGCAGCGCTTCGAGGCGGCGGCGAAGCTCAGCGCCGCCGATCAGGCCGTCGAAATGTCCGTCCTGCGCCATGTCGCTGCGCCGGCCCTCGCCGGCGAGCCCGATGCCGCGCTTGAGCGTGGCGAGACTCTCGCCGGAATTGGCGAGGATCTGCGCGATCGCTTCCCGCGGATCGGCGGCGACCGCCTCGACCAGGCCGATCCGCGTTGCCTCGGCCGCGTCGATGCCGGCGCCGGTGAAAAGGAGCCGCGATGCCTGACCCGTCCCGACCAAAGCGACCAGCCGCTGCACGTCCTCCTGCGGATAGGAGATGCCGATCTTGGCCGGCGTGATCGCGAACCGCGCGGCGTCGGTGGCCAGCCGAAGGTCGCAGGCCAAAGCCAGTGCGACGCCGGCGCCGTAGCAGGGGCCGTCGATCATCGCGATCACGGGAATCGTCAGCGCCGGCAACGCGTCGAAGGCGGCGCGCATCCCCGCCCGGAACCGGACGCGCGCGTCCGGCTCCTCGGCGAGCCGGCGAAAGTCCGACAGATCGGCGCCGGCGCAGAAGGCGCCGCCGGCGCCGGCGATCACCAACAGGCGCGCCTCGCTGGCGGCGACCTCGGAGATCCGCGCCGCGAGCGCCTCCCAACCGTCGAGCGGGATTGCGTTGCGCGCTTCGGGCCGATCGAGCGTCAGCCAGGCGACATCGGCGAGGTCGAGCCGGAACATGGGCCCGCTCTTGCCGTGCGGGCCGGGCTTTGTCTCGACAAAAAAGGCCGGGCGCCTGGTACGCGGCAGCCCGGCCAAAATGATGACACGGCGCCCATCCGGTGGAGGTGGGGGCCGCGCGCGGACGTCGGCGCGAACACGCGCCTCGACCCGTCGGCCGCAACGAGAGCAAGGGCCGTGCCAGAACGAAATCCTGCACACTTAGATGGTTAACCGGCCGGAAGGCCTGTCCCAGCACGGGAAAGCCGGGTCAGCGAAGTCGCGTTTCGAGACACCACCAGCCGGAGCGATCAGCGCGAATCCGGCCCGCAATCCGGTCGCGATCGGCCTCCGAATCGAACAATGCGAAGCAGGTTGCGCCGGACCCGGACATGCGGACGAGCCGGGCCTCGCCCAGGGCGCTCAGCACGTCTTCGATTTCGGGCGCCAATGACCTGGCCGGCGCCTCGAGGTCGTTGCGGCCGTGGCGCCAGTCGTCGAGCGGCCCACGATCGACGCCGTCCCAGGCGCGAAACACGCTGGCGGTCGACACCGGAACGCGCGGATTCACCAGCAGGATCGGCCGGCCCGACAGGTTTTCATCGGCGAGCGGGGTCAATTGATCCCCCCTGCCCTCGCCCCGCGCGGACCGGCTGTCGAGGCAGGCCGGAACGTCGGCGCCGAGCGAGGCCGCGATCGCGTGCAGCGCATCGGCGTCGATCTCGACCTGCCAGAAGCGGACGAGCAGCCGCAGCGCGGCCGCCGCATCCGCCGATCCTCCGCCGATCCCCGACGCAACCGGCAGCCTCTTGTCGAGACTGAGCGCCGCGCCCGCCGTGACACCGGCCTGCGCCGCAAGCGCGCGCGCCGCGCGCAGCACCAGATTGTCGCCTTCGCCGGCAAGGTCCGCTGCGAACGGTCCGGTCACCGCCAGCGCCAAATCGTCGGCCGGGCCCACCGCGAGCAGGTCGCCATCCTCGCAAAAGGCGAACGCCGTCTCGATCCGGTGATAGCCGTCCGGCTCGCGCCCGCGGACGTGGAGCGCCAGGTTGATCTTGGCGTAAGCGGTTTCCTGCATCGCCCGCCTCAGCGGGCCGCAAGCGCCGGCGTCAGCCCCGTCTCGATCTTCTGGGTGAGCCGGGTCGCCGCGTCGCCTTCCGCATAGACGCGCGCCGCGGTCCAGGCGAAGCGCGCCTCGGCGCGGCGGCCGACCGCGAAATAGGCGTCGCCGAGATGCTCGTTGATCTCGACATCGGCCGGCGCGCCCTGCGCGGCCTGCTCGAGCAGGTTGATCGCCTCGCCGCGCTCGCCCTTCAAGAACAGCGCCCAGCCGAGCGAATCGGTGATCGCGGAATTGGTCGGCGCGAGCCGATGCGCCTCGCGGATCAGCCGCTCCGCCTCGACCACATTCTCGCGGCGGACCAATTGGGCATAGCCGAGATAGTTGAGCACCAACGGCTCGGCAGCGGCGAGCCGGTGCGCCTGCTGCAGTGCCGCCCGCGCCTGCGGCCAGTCGCCCGCCTCGTCATGGGCGCCGCCGCGCAGCAGCCAGAGCGCCCATTCCGGATAATTGGAGGTCGCCGGATCGCGCAGCTCGATCGCGCGGGCGAAGGCGGTCGCCGCGTCGCTCGGCCGATCGAGGCTCATCAGCACCTCGCCGAGCCGAACCTGGTCGGTCGCGCCGGCGCCGGCCGCCGCGGCGGCGGCCTGGGCCTCGCCGAGCGCATTGTCGCGGCGCCCGCCGTCGATCAGCGCCCGGATCCGCTCGTCGCGTGCCGCCTCGAACCAGGGATCGCCGGGACCGACCGTGGCCAGCATCGTCACGGCCTGGTCGGTGC
>JAYRLF010000354.1:0-4443 GCA_041905385.1 Allosphingosinicella sp. | reverse complement strand
GCCCGGGCGAGGGAGGCGGGAAGTGGTCCCGTCCCCGGCCCGGCCCGGCCGGTCGCCTGAAATGGGTGCGATGACCCCGGACCTGACGATCGCCCTGATGCAGCGGGCCTCTTCCCTGCTGCGCACCGGGCCGCTCGATGCGGCGATCCAGGCCCACAAGCAGTTGCTCGATCTGCGGCCCGACCTCCCCGACAGCTGGTACAATCTCGGCTGGCTGCAGCGCAGTGCGCGCCACTATCTCGATGCGCTCCATTCCTATCAGCAGGCGCTACGCCACCGCATCCGCGGGCCCGAGGAGGTTCACGTCAATCGCAGCGTGATCCTCGGCGAGCATCTCGGACGCCAGGACGAGGCCGCCGCCGAGCTCCACGCCGCGCTGGCCGTCAATCCGGCCTATATCCCGGCCCTGCTCAACCTCGCGCTTCACCATGAGGATAAAGGCGAGGCGGACGCAGCGCGCACCCTCTACGAGCGCATCCTTGCGATCGATCCGATCCATGCCCGCGCGCTGGCGCGGCGCTCGGCCCTGGCCGCGGACAGTTCGGCGATCCTCGGTTTGCGGGCGGCACTTGCCAAGCCCTGCGCCAGCGCCGCGGACCAGGCGGAGCTCGGTTTCGCGCTCGGCCAGGCGCTCGATGCGGTCGGCGCCCATGACGAGGCCTTCGCGGCCTTCGTGGACGCCAACCTCGCCAGCCGCCTGAGCGCGGCGCCGCCCGGCGTCCGCTACGACCGCGCCGCCCAGGAGCTGTTCGTCGAGCGGATGATCCGGGCCTTCCCGGCCCCCGTCTCAGCCGGATCCGCCGACGCCGGCGATCCGCCGATCTTCATCTGCGGCCCGTTCCGATCGGGCTCGACCCTGGTCGAGCGGATCCTGGCGCGCCACAGCCGGGTCACCGCCGGCGGCGAGCTCGAGATGCTGCCGGCCTTGATCGGCGAGCGGCTCCCGGCCTATCCCAAGGCGCCGCCCGACCCGGACTCGATCCGGCAGATCCGCCAGGCCTATCTCGGCGAGCTGAAGGCGATCCACCCTGTCGTCGACCGGGTGACCGACAAACGCTGCGACAATGTCCTGCATATCGGCCTGATCAAGGCGCTCTTCCCGAACGCCCGCATCGTCCACACCGTCCGCGATCCGCGCGACACGGCGCTGTCCGTCTATTTCCACCATTTCCAGCACAACCTGCCTTATGCGCTCGACCTCGCCGACATCGCCCATTGGCTCGGCCAATATGCGCGGCTGATGCGGCACTGGAAGGCGCTCTACCCCGACGACATTCACGACCTGCGCTACGAGGCGCTCGTCGCCGATCCGCGGCCGGTGCTCGAACGGCTGCTCGGCCATTGCACCCTCGACTGGGAGGAGGCCTGCCTGTCCTTCCATGAGGGCAAGGGCGTCGTGAAGACCGCCAGCGCCTGGCAGGTTCGAAAGGCGCTTTATACGAGCTCGGCGGGTCGCTGGCGCAACTACCGGGATCATCTCGCCCGCTCGGCCCCGGATCTGGCGGCCATGGCGGAGGATGTGGATGTCGCTTCGCTTGGGAGACTGTCATGAGCAACACCGCCCGACCCTGGCTGATCGGCCTCGGCGTCGCCTTGGCCGCGAGCGCGGTCGCGGCGGTCGCGCAGGCGCCGCCGCCGCCCCGTAAAAGCGACTCCCGCTCCGATCCGAATCGGCTGATCTGCCGGTCGATGCCGATCAGCGGAACGCTGGCCGGACGGCGGCGGCAATGTTTCACCCGGGCGGAATGGGAGCGGATCGCCCAGGGCGCGCAGAAGCAGACGATCGAGCTCCAGGGCACCCTGCCCCAGCGGATCGAGGACTGAACGGTCCCGCTTCGGGGGTCACCCCCAACGGCCCCCGCCGCCCGGCGCGTCTCCTAGCCCACTGACGCGCCGGGCGGACTTCTCCTGGATGAACCGGAGACGCAGTGCATGTTCCCCGAAAACCGAATATTTCGCGCGGAGACGCGAAGGCGCGGAGGCTCCGAGTTAAGAGCGTTATTCCGGTGAAGCCGGATCAGTAAGGGCTTCGCCCGGTCCCGGCATCACCACGGACCCGGCATCTCCGCGACTCCGCGACTCCGCGCGAACAAATTTGCGTCAGCGCGCACGGACTCCTGTTTCGACCTTGCGAACAGGATCAGGAATGGGCGCGGCGCTTGCCCATCAGGCCGAACAGCATCCGGTCGAGCCAGTCCATCCGCGCTCGGATCGAGCTCACCGCATTGTCGTGGACGAATTGCTTGAACGGCACGTCCACTTCCTTGCCATAGGTCTCGAGCGCCTCCAGCTTCTCGTGCAGCTGGGCCTTGGCGCCGAGGATCCAGTCGATCCGTTCCTGGTCGCTCAGCAATTCGAACGACTGGACCTTGGTCCGCATCGGATCGTCGAGCAGCAAATGGGTCGGCCGGACCTCCTGCACCCATTGCTTGACCGCCCGGCGCCCCGCCGCGGTGCAGAGCAGCTCCTCGGTGCCGCGCTTGTCGCCGGCGACGGCACGCTTCTCGAGCAGGCCGTCCTTCTCAAGCCGGGCGATCAGCGGATAGATCTTGCCCTTGCTGGTGTTGAAATTGCTGACCGGCGACAGCTCGTAGATCTTGGTGACCTGATAGGCGGTCACCGGCTGCAGGCGCAGCACGAGCGACAGGAACGTACCCTCATGGTCCGTGAGAATGCGCGGCTCGTCCAAGCTTGCCCCGGTGCTGGCGGTTGTGGCTGGTTTGTAGCCCTTACATCGCACGATGCGGCTGAACAAGAGGACGTCTGAAACGTACCAGCGGCCCGCGCCCGGCGCGGCGGTCAGTAGAGGCCGGGCCGCAGCTTCACGCCGGGGGACGCGGCCGCGTTCGAAGACCAGTCCGCCGCCTTGCCGCTGTCGAGCCGCGCGGGCCTGTCGGCGATTGGCGGCGCAGTCGCCGCGCTCCCGCCCAGGCGAGCCAGATTCTGATACAGTTGAGCATTGCTCCGCATCGCACCACCTTTGACCGCAACCCGACTTCACTTTAGGGTGCCCGGCCGGCCCGGCGAAACGCATAAGTCGCAAAGGCATCGGGGGCATCGATGAACGACAGCATCCACGGCGAACGACAGCATGTTGTCGGCGAAACGCCACGCAACGGCAGCGCGGCTCCGGGCTCCAGGGCCGGGCTGACCGCGATCCCTGCCTCCTTCTCCGACGAAGGCCATCGCGGCACCCGGCTGCTGCGCCGGGTCCCCGCGATCATCATCCCGCTCTTCTGGCTGGCTCAGTTCAGCAACCTGACCGCGATGCGGCTGGTCCGCTTTCCCGAGGAAGGGTTTGAAGGGATCGTCCCGCGTGCCATCGTCTGCCTGTTCGGCATTTCCTGGTCGTTCGGCTTCCTTATGATCCAGCGCGCGGCGCGGCGGCGGTCACTCACCGTCCGCTCGATCATCGCCGGCTTGCTGGCGCCGGTGGGCAGCGCCCTCCACACGATCACCAATCTGCTCGTCTTCAGCGCCTTCTTTCCCGACGCAGGGCTGGCGATCGCGAGCTATCTGCCGGCCTTCTTCGATTGGTTGTGGTTCTACACGGCGCTGTCGGTCGTGATCCTCGCGCTCACTTACGTCGCCGATCTCGCCGACAAGGAGGAACGGATCGCATCGCTGCAGGCGCGCGCCAATGCCTTCCAGCTGCGCGCTTTGCGCTACCAGCTCAATCCGCATTTCCTGTTCAACACATTGAACTCGATCGCCAGCCTGATCTCGCGCCGCAAGAATCCCGAGGCCGAGGCGATGGTCGTCAGCCTCTCCGATTTCCTGCGCTCGACCTTGAAGATCGATCCGGGCGTCGAGATCACGCTGGGCGAGGAGATCGCGCTCCAGTCGCTCTATCTCGACATCGAGCGCTTCCGCTTCCCGCATCGCCTGCGCGTCACGATCGACGTGCCCGAGACGCTGCGCGACGCCTGCGTGCCCAATCTGATCCTGCAGCCGCTGATCGAGAATGCGATCAAGCACGGCGTCGCGCAGAGCTCGAAGGAGGTCCATCTCGAGATCTGCGCGGGCCCGCGCGACGGGCGGCTCGAGATCGAGGTGCGCGACAATGGCGGCGACGCGCCGCTGCCGCCGGCGGGCGGCGCCAATGTCGGCCTCGCCAATGTCGCCGACCGGCTGCGCGCCCATTTCGGGTCAGAAGCCGAGCTCGCCGCGCGGCAGCGTCCGGAAGGCGGCTTTTCCGCCCGCATCTCGATGCCGCTGCGGCACGCCGCATGACGATGCTGCGCGCCCTGGTCTGCGACGACGAGCCGCTCGCGATCGACCGGCTCGGCGACATGATCCGGCAATGCCGCGGCGTCGAGCTGGTCGGCACGGTGCTGAGCGGCGTCGATCTGCTCCACCAGGTCGCCCCGCGCGCGCCGGACGTGATCTTCCTCGATATCGAGATGCCCAAGCTCGACGGCTTCGACGGCGTCGAGACCCGGG
>JAYRLF010000353.1:0-4449 GCA_041905385.1 Allosphingosinicella sp. | reverse complement strand
GAGGCACTGCTGCGCTGGCGCGACCTGCGCGGCGAGATCCAGCTTCCCGAATCGATCGGCAGCGCCTTCGACGACGCACCGTTGGCCCTCGCGATCAGCGATCGGATGATCGACCGGGTCATCGCCGACCTCCGGCGCTGGCGCGACGACGGCGTGGACTTCGGCTCCGTTTCGATCAATGCCGCCGCCGCCGAATTCCGGCGCGGCGATTTTGCCGAGCGCCTACTCGAACGGCTCGCCGACGCCGCGGTGCCGACATCATGCCTGCGCCTCGAGGTGACCGAGACCGTGTTCCTCGGCCGCGGCGCCGAATTCGTCGAGCGGGCCTTGAAGACGCTGAGCGCGGAGGGCGTCGAAATCGCGCTCGACGATTTCGGCACCGGTTATGCCTCGCTCTCGCACCTGAAGCAGTTCCCCGTCGACCATATCAAGATCGACCGCTCATTCGTCCGTGACCTGCTCGCCGATCCGGACGACGCGGCGATCGTCGACGCCGTGATCAATCTCGGCCGCAGCCTGGGAATCGGCATCGTCGCCGAGGGAATCGAATCGGCCGAACAGCATGATCGGCTGTCCCGGCTCGGCTGCGATTGCGGCCAGGGCTTCCATTACGGCCGGGCCGCGCCGGCGGCGCGCGTCCCGGAGCTGGTGCCACCGCGCCGACGACGCGCCGCTTGACGGCATGAAAAAGGGAGCGGCGCCAGCGACGCCGCTCCCCCGAAGATTCAGCTTAGGCGACCACTTAGAAGCGGAAGCCGACGCCGACGACGGCGCCGTGGAAGTCCAGGCCGCTGTCATAGTCCGAATAGCGATATTCGGCGTTGAGATAGACGCGGTCGCTGACCGCATATTCGGCGCCGACGCCGGCGCGGATGCCCTCGAAGTTGAAGCCGCCCGCGTTGAGGTTGGTGTAGCCGCCGTGCGCATAGAGCATGGCGCGGCTGGAGACGACGCCGCCGACGCGGACGCCGGCATAGAGGTCGCGGCCGGTCTCGTCGGAATCGCCGACCTCGACGGTGACACCGGCGCGGGCGCCGCCCTGGCCGAGACGGAAGTCATAGCCGGCATTGACCGCGTAGGTGAACGCGTCCTCGCTGCCTTCGTCGGCATAGCCGACATTGACGCCGACACGGCCGCCGGTGAAGTCGGCCGCGAAAGCCGGAGTCGAGGCGAAAGCGAGCGCGGCGGCGCCCGCCAGGATGAGCTTTTTCATTTTCTGTTTTCCCCTTGGAAATCATTGCCGTCTGAATGACGGCGGTGGCGCTGAATTAGCGCGGCAGATCAGTAAGTCTACCACCATGGTCGACATTTTGGTCGCTTCGTCGACGGATCTGCTGTTTTAGTCGATTAGGTCGGCCGGGAAACCTATCTGGTTCGCCGATGGTCGCGTCAGGAACGGCGCCGGATGACCAGGTTCCGAATCTCGGTCATGTCCTCCATCGCGAACCGGACGCCTTCGCGGCCGAGGCCGCTATCCTTGACCCCGCCATAGGGCATGTTGTCGACGCGGTAGGAGGGCACGTCGTTGATGACGACGCCGCCGACGTCGAGCCGGTCCCAGGCATCGAACATCTGGAACAGGTCACGGGTGAAGATGCCGGCCTGGAGGCCGAACTTGCTGTCGTTGACGATGTCGAGCGCCTCGTCGAACGTGCCGAACTTCACCAGGAAGGCGACCGGGCCGAACGCTTCCTCGATATTGAGCTTGGTGTCGTGCCCGACATTTTCGAGCAGGCTCGCCTCGAGCATGGCGCCGTCGCGCTTGCCGCCGCAGAGCAGGGTCGCGCCCTTGGCGACCGCTTCCTGGATCCAGCCGTCGAGACGCTTCGCCTCCCCTTCGGAGATCATCGGGCCGATGAAGACGTTGCGGTCCTTGGGATCGCCGGCGACAAGGGTCCTGGTCTTCGCGACCAGCATGTCGCGGAAGCGATCATAGACCGTCTCGTGGATCAGGATGCGCTGGACGCCGATGCAGCTCTGGCCGGACTGATAGAAGGCGCCGAAGATGGTCCGCTCGAGCGCGTCGTCGAGGTCGGCATCCTGGTCGATCACGACCGCGGCATTGCCGCCGAGCTCGAGCACGACCTTCTTCTTGCCCGCCTTGGCCTTCAGCTCCCAGCCGACGCTCGGCGACCCGGTAAAGGAGAGCAGCTTCAGGCGGTCGTCCTCGGTGAACAGGTCGGCGCCCTCGCGATGGGCCGGCAGGATCGAGAAGGCGCCCTTCGGCAGGTCGGTCTCGGCCAGCACCTCGCCCATGATCAGCGCGCCCAAGGGGGTGCGGCTGGCCGGCTTCATCACGAACGGGCAGCCGACCGCCAGCGCCGGCGCGATCTTGTGGGCGGCGAGGTTCAAGGGGAAGTTGAACGGCGAGATGAAGCTGCACGGGCCAATCGGCACCCGCTTCCAGATGCCCTGATAGCCCTTGGCGCGCGGGCTGATGTCGAGCGGCTGGACCTCGCCGGTCATCCGCACCGATTCCTCGGCGGCGATGCGGAAGGTGTCGATCAGCCGGGTGACCTCGCCCTCGCTGTCCTTGATCGGCTTTCCCGCCTCTACGCAGAGCGCATAGGCCAGCTCGTCGAACCGCTGCCTGAACCGGGTGACGCAATGCTGGAGCACCGCCTGGCGCTCGTAGCTCGCCATCCGCGCCATCGGCTCGGCCGCCTCGACCGCGCCCTGGATGCCGGCATCGATCGTTCGCGCGTCGGCCTGGGCGCAGCGGAAAGCGACCTCGCCGGTGAACTTGTCGGTCACCTCGAGATCGGTGTTGGGCTGCTCGGCCTTGTTGTTGAGGTAGAGCGGGTAGACGTCCTTGAGCTTTACCATCGTCCTCGCGTCCCAGCAGCTAGAGCTTTGCGCTCAGTTCCTTGATCTCGTTGTTGAGGATGCGGTCATTGTCCGAATAGTCGACCGGGCAATCGATGAGATGGACGCCCGGCGTGTCGAGCGTATGGCGGAGCAGTTCCGGCAGTTGCTCGGCGCTCTCGACGCGATGGCCGTGCGCGCCGTAGCTCTCTGCATATTTGACGAAGTCCGGATTGCCGAATTCGAGCCCCCAATCCTCGAAGCCCATATTGGCCTGCTTCCAGCGGATCATGCCGTAGGAGCTGTCGTTGAGAATCAGCACGGTGATGTTGAGCTTCAGACGGACCGCCGTCTCCATCTCCTGGCTGTTCATCATGAAGCCGCCGTCGCCGCAGATCGCCATCACCTTGCGGTCCGGATAGACCATCGCCGAGGCCATGGCCGACGGCAGGCCGGCGCCCATCGTCGCCAGCGCATTGTCGAGCAGGACGGTGTTGGGCTGCCGTGCCGCATAATTGCGGGCGAACCAGATCTTGTAGACGCCATTGTCGAGGCAGATGATGCCGTCGGCCGGCATCGCCTCGCGGATCTGCTTGACCAGGCAGGCCGGGAAGACCGGGAAGCGCATGTCGTCGCACATCGACGCGGTATGCGAGATTTCCGCCTGGCGCGCCTTGAGCATGAAATCGAAGTCCCAGCGGCCTGACGGCACGATGTCCTCGCGCATCTGCCAGATCGCATTGGCGATGTCGCCGATCACCTCGATCTGCGGGAAGTAGACCGGGTCGACCTCGGCAGAGCGCGTCGAGACGTGGATCACCTCGGCGCCGCCCTGCTTCATGAAGAAGGGCGGCTTCTCGATCACGTCGTGGCCGATATTGACGATGACGTCGGCCGCCTCGACGGCGCGATGGACGAAATCGCCGGCCGACAGCGCCGCGCAGCCCAGGAATTTGGGATGGGTCTCGTCGATCACGCCCTTGCCGAGCTGGGTCGTGAGGAACGGTATGCCGGTATAGTCGACGAACTGGAGCAGCATCCGTCCCGTCATCTTGCGGTTGGCGCCGGCGCCGATCACCAGCAAGGGCGACTTGGCATCTTCCAGCTTCTTGACGGCGGCGCGGATCGCCTTGACGTCGGCGGTCGGCCGGCGCGCGAGGCTGCGCTTGATCGGCGTGCTGTCGGTCTGCTCGTCGGCGACGTCCTCGGGGAATTCGAGGTGGGTGGCGCCCGGTTTCTCTTCCTCGGCGAG
Source organism: Allosphingosinicella sp. (assembly GCA_041905385.1). Taxonomy (GTDB): domain Bacteria; phylum Pseudomonadota; class Alphaproteobacteria; order Sphingomonadales; family Sphingomonadaceae; genus Allosphingosinicella. Next base: position 392 of record JAYRLF010000353.1, on the reverse strand, counting down.
GCGGATGGCCTCGCGGATCCGGCTCGGAATATTATCGGCCGAGGCGAGCTGGTGGGTGAATTTGGTGATCGGCCGCATCATGTCGACCACGTCGAGAATCTGGAATCGGCCCTGCTTCGACTTCTTGATCGGCTTCTGGCCAGTCACCATCAGGATCGGCATGCCGCCAAGCTGGGCATAGGCCGCGGCCGTGACGAAATTGGTTGCGCCGGGCCCCAATGTCGCCATGCAGACGCCGGTCTTGCCCGTATGACGGCCATAGGTGGCGGCCATGAAGCCGGCGCCCTGCTCGTGCCGGGTCAGGATCAGCTTGATCTGCTTCGAGCGGCTCAGCGAATCCAGCATGTCGAGATTCTCTTCGCCGGGAACGCCGAAAATATATTCGACGCCTT
>JAYRLF010000352.1:0-4449 GCA_041905385.1 Allosphingosinicella sp. | reverse complement strand
AGAGGGCCGCCTTCTCGACCAGCTCGTAGGAGCAGCGCGCGGTCAGCAGCGCGAAGCCGGCGGCGGGATCGAGGCCGGTTCGCAAGCCATGGCCGATCAATTTGTCGAAGGCATTGTGGCGTCCGACATCCTCGCGCACCGCCAGAACCGCGCCGTCGGGACCGCAGAAGGCGGCGGCGTGAACGGCGCCGGTGGCGGCGTTGAGCGGCTGGTGCGGGCCGAGCGACGCGAGCGCGGCGAACAGGGCCTCGGATCTGATCGACAGCGGCGCCGCGAGGCGCGGCAGCGGCCGCAGCGCCTGGTCGAGATTCTCGATGCCGCACAGGCCGCAGCTCGACTCGCCGATCCGGTGGCGGACGCGCTCGAAGACGAGTGGGCGCCGGGCCGCGGCCAGCTCGATGTCGAGCAACAGACCCGCTTCGGCTGCGCCGATCCGGATTTCGACGACATCCGCGTCGGCCTCGATCAGCCGCTCCGACAGAGCGAAGCCGACGGCGAAATCCTCGAGATCCGCCGGGGTCGCCATCATCACCGCATAGCCGACGCCGCAGAAGCTGATCGCGACCGGCGTCTCGGTCGCCACGAGGCGCTCTCCGGCCGCCTGTCCGGCCGGCATCAGTCGTGTCACCTGCAGCTTGGACGTCGGCTCCGTCATCGGCTGCGTCAGCCGCCTCGCGGCCGCTTCTGCACGTTGAGCGCGACCGCCTCGCGGATCAGCGCCTTGAACGCGGCCGCATCGACCTCTTCACCTTCGGCGATGTCGATGGCGCGGCGGGTATTTCCCTCGAGGCTGGAATTGAACAGGCCGGTCGGATCGTGGAGCGACGCGCCCTTGGCGAAGGTCAGCTTGACCGCCTTCTTGTAGGTTTCGCCGGTGCAGATGATGCCGGCATGCGACCAGACCGGCACGCCGCGCCACTTCACCTCCTCGACCACGTCGGGATCGGCCTCGCGGATCAGGCCGCGCATCCGCGCCCGGGTCTCGCCGCGCCAGTCGCCCAGCGAAGCGATCTTGGCGTCGATCTGCGCGGAGGCGGAGGCTTCGTCGGACTGTGCCATCGTCATGTCTCCTCGTCAGGCGGCGCGGCGCCATTTAGCGGCGTAGGGCTGCGCGAACATGTAGAGGCCTGTGAACAGCAGCAGGAAGAGCGGCACCAAGGTCAGCATGCCGACCACGAGCGCGATCTGCCCCAGTCCCATGACGGCCAGGTTGGCGAGCACGAACAGAGTGAAGGTGATCGACATCCAGCGGTGAAACTGCCGGATCCACTTGTTCCAGTTCATAGCGTCCTCCCCTGTTTCAGGCGCGCCGCGCCTGGATCATCTTCCATCCGTTGCCGGACGGGTCGCGAAAGCTGGCGTCGACGCTGCCATAGCGGTCGACCGGCGCCTGGGTGAATTCGACGCCGGCCGCGCGCATCCGCTCATAGGCGGCGCGGCAATCATCGACGCTCAGCACCAGCGGCGGCATCGCGCCCTTGGCGACGAGCTCGCGCAGGACCTGCGCGGTCGAAGGGTCGACGGTCGGCGGCTGCGGCGCGAAGAGGCCGAGCTGGAAATCCGGCTGGTCTGGATGCTGCACGGTCAGCCAGCGATATTCGCCGTTGCGCGCATCGGTGTGGACCGCGAAGCCGAGCTTCCCGACATAGAAAGCCAGCGCCTCGTCCTGATCGCGGACATAGATGCCGGCCACTCCAACTCCCTGGCTCATGGGACCTCCTCCTCTTCCGTCCGAGCCGATCTAGCCTCGCCTTCGCGCCGGCGCTTCTCCGAAACTGCTGTTCTGAGGTCGGGCCGGTGGGCGGCGGCGAGATAGCAGGGCGGCACCGCCTCGCGCTGGTGCGGCGCGAGCTGCTCGCGGGCACGATAGGCGCCGGGGCTTTCGCCCGTGATGTCGCCGAAGGTGCGGGTGAAGGTGCCGAGGCTGTTCCAGCCGGTGGCGAAGGCGATCTCGGTGACCGGCAAATCGGTCTCGCGGAGCAATGCGGTCGCCCGCTCGATCCGGCGGGTCAGCAGGTAGCGGTGCGGCGGCGCGCCGAACGCGTGCTTGAACGAGCGGGCGAAATGGGCCTCGGAGACGCCACTGACCGCCGCCAGCCGCTCGACCGGCCAGGCCTCGTGCGACGCCGCGTCCATCCGGTCCTTGGCGCGGAGCAGCCGGCGCAGCAGCGCGGGGTCCTGGCCCGCCACTTACATCCGTTCGCCGGGGAGCTTGCTGGCCTGCTTCACCCAGGCGGTGAACTGCTCCTCGTCGAGCGCGTCCTCGTAAATGTCGTAATAGCGCACCTCCGGATGCTTCGACTTGCCGGCCGGGACCGGATCGAGCGAGGTGCCGCGGAAGAAGGTGACCTTGATGTACTTGGCGAAGACGTGGAAGCTGAGGAACCAGCCGTCGTCGCCGGCGCCGTAGAAAGGCGAGTTCCACTTCACCGCCTTGCGCACGCCGGGGACGGCGTCGGCGATGATCGCGTCGAGGCGCTTGCCGACCGCCTTCTTCCAGCCCGGCATCGCCGCCAGATAGGCCCGGACCGGGGCGTCGCCCTCGCCCTTCGGGATCTGCGGATTGCCGCCGGATAGGAGAACGGGTTTGGCCATGGCGCCCCTCCTAGCGACCCGCTAAGAGAGGGAAAAGATCAGGAGGCCGTAAAATGGGACGGGTGGACAATATCGCGCGCAGCATGGCCGAGGCGCATGCGCTGGCCACGGTCGAGATCCCGCCGATGCAGGACAAGGTCAGCGCCGAAGAGTGGAAGATCCGGGTCGACCTCGCCGCCGCCTACCGGCTGGTCGCTTATTATGGCTGGGACGACCTCATCTTCACCCATTTGTCGGCGCGGGTGCCGGGGCCGGAGCATCACTTCCTCCTCAACCCCTATCAGCTGATGTTCGAGGAGGTGACCGCCTCGAGCCTGGTCAAGGTCGACATGAACGGCCAGCCGGTCGAGCCGACCCCGTTCATCACCAACGCCGCCGGCTTCACCATCCATTCGGCGCTGCACATGGCCCGCGAGGACGCGCAGGCGGTGATCCACCTCCACACGCCGAACGGCCAGGCGGTCTCGGCCCATGCCGAGGGGCTGCTGCCGCTGACCCAGACCGCAATGATCGTCCGCGACGAGATCGCTTATCATGACTATGAAGGCGTCGCCGTCGACCTCGACGAGCGCGAGCGGATCATTGCGGACCTCGGCGACAAGAGCATGATGATCTTCCGCAACCACGGCACGCTCGCGGTCGGCGAGACGGTCGGCGAGGCCTTCCTCAAGATCTATTTCCTCGAGCGGGCCTGCGAGGCGCAGACCATGGCGCTGGCCGCCGGCGAGGCCAATCTAAACAATCCGCCGCAGGGCGCGCCCGAGGTCGCCGCCCAGCAGGGCAAGGCGAGCCTCAAGGTCGGCGCCAACCTGCTCGCCTGGCCGGCCTTACTGCGCAAGGCCTACCGGCTCGACCCGAGCTTCGCGACCTGAGGCCAGTCGCGGGGGCATGAGCAGACTGGTCCTGGCGCTCGCCGCGCTGGTGAGCGGCACCGCCGCCGAGGCGGCGCCGACACTCAACCCCCTGTTCGCCGATCACGCCGTGCTGCAGCGCGGCCGGCCGATTTCGGTCTGGGGAACGGCGAGTCCGGGCGAGACGGTCACGGTGTCGCTGGGCGGCAATCGCCAATCGGTGCGGGCGGACCGCAGCGGCAACTGGCGGGCCGAGCTTCCGGCCATGGCCGCGGGCGGCCCCTATCGGCTGGCGGCGACCGGCGCCGACGGGGCCGCGGCGGCCGACAACATCCTGATCGGCGACGTCTGGCTGTGCTCGGGCCAGTCCAACATGGAATGGCCGGTCGAGCGCTCGCTGCAGGGCATGGACGCGATCGGCAACTCGGCCGACCCGCAGCTGCGGCTGCTCACCGTCGCCCGGCGCGGCGCCCGCGAGCCCGAGGGCGCCATCGGCGGCGGCGCCTGGCGGGTGGCCGGGCCGGACTCGGTCCGCGATTTCTCGGCCGCCTGCTACTTCATGGTGCGGTCGCTGCGCGCCTCGCAGCGCGTGCCGGTCGGCGCGATCGCGGCATCGTGGAGCGGGACCCAGATCCGGGCCTGGATGGATCGCGAGTCGGTGCTGGCGCTCGACGATGCCGACAGCCGCCAGTTCGCGCTCTACCTGCGCGATCCGGCGGCGGCTCAGGCGGGGATGGTGCCGGCCTGGCGGCGCTGGTGGCAGGCGCAGGACGGCGGCGCGGCCGGCCCCGAGCCGTGGCTGGATTCCTCCCGGCTGCGCTGGACGCCGGTGCCGGCGATGACGCTCTGGGAAGGCTGGGGCGGGCGGTTCGCGAGCTTCGACGGCATGATCTGGTTCCGCCGCCGCTTCACCCTGACCGCGGCCGAGGCGGCGCGCGGCGCCCGGCTCGAGCTCGGCGCGATCGACGACCAGGACCGGACGTGGGTCAACGGCCATTCGGTC
>JAYRLF010000351.1:0-4474 GCA_041905385.1 Allosphingosinicella sp. | reverse complement strand
CGCTTCGCGGACAGGGAGGATGCAAGTCACTGCGTCTGCACCATCTCGTCGGTGACGTTCCAATGGCCATCGAGCCAGCGGACGATCTCGGCCGCGGCCGGGTGGTCGAAGGCCGCATAGCGGTCGCGCAGCATCGCCTTGCGCTCGCCGAGCCGGTCGAGGCCGCGGTCCTGGAGGGTCAGCAGGTCGCGCTGGACTCGTTCCGCCAGCTGATCGCCGAGCACCGCGCGCGCCGCCCGCTCGAAGGCGGCGCCATATTGATAGTCGTCGCCGGCGGCGTAGCTTTCAGCGAGGGTCAAGGCGGGGATCCGGCTGAGCAGGGGCTGCGACGCGGGATTGATGCCGTGGCCCGAGATCAGCCCGCCGATCGCGGCCGGCCGGCCGGAAAAGGCGCGCAGGTGCAGATGCTGGGACATGCGCGACCCGTCATTGACCGGATAATTGTCCCACAGGAACGGCTTGCGGCCGATCTTCCGGGCGACGCGGGCGAGGTGGCCGGGCGAATATTCCTGCGCGCACACCTCCTCGCCGGTCCACATGATCTCGATCGACGGGTCGAGCAGGCGACCCAATTGCTCGAGATAGAAAGGCGGACGGGCGCCGAAGGCGACGTCGAGGATCGGATCGTCGGAATAATAAGACGGGCAGCAGAGGATGCGGCGGGCGCCGCTGCGCTCGGCGGCATGGTGGACGATCGCGGCCTGGCGTTCGGCGAGGTCGGGAATGTCGCCGCGCATGTCGTCGAACAGGATGGCGAGATCGTCGGGCTTGAGCTGGTCGAGCTCGGCCAGCTTGCGCCCCAGCCGGTCCTGCCAGCCGGATTCGGCATGGAGGTGCAGTTCGAACGGGCTCAGGCCGATGCCGAAGCGGACGCCTTCCCCGCGGCAATATTTGGCGAAGGCGGCGAGCGTCTCCAGCTCTCGCTCCGGATAGGGATCCTGCCAGTGTCGGCGCAAATAGGGGTCGGCCTTGGGCGCGTAGAGGTAGAATCGATAGCCGTGCGGCGCGAGCGCCGCGACCGCATCGCGCCGATCTTCCCAGCGCCAGGGGCGGCCGAAAAAACCTTCGATGATTCCGAGCGGTGGAGTCACGCTGCCTCCAGGATATTGATCGCTTCATGGACCGCCGCCTCGATCTCGCCGCGCGGCAGGCCCGGCGGCAGCGGCGCGCCGAAGCGGAAGGTGACGATGCCGGCCCGCTTGACGAAGCGGTGGCGCGGCCAGAGCCGGCCGCTGTCGAGCGCGACCGGGGTCACCGGCAGCTTGAGCGCGCGATAGAGGCCGGCAAAGCCCGGCTGGAGCGGCGGCGTCTCGCCGGGCGGCACCCGCGTTCCTTCCGGGAAGATCACGATCGGCCGCCCTTCGGCGATCGCCTGCTCGGCGGCGCGCATCATCTGGCGCAGCGCCTTGCCGCCGCCGGCGCGATCGACCGGGATGACGCCGTAGCGGCGCACCACCCAGCCCCAGAGCGGGATCGCGATCAGCTCGCGCTTCAGCACCACCGCCGGCTCGTTGAGCATCAGGATGATCTCGAACGTCTCGTACATCGACTGATGCTTGACCGCGACCAAAGCCGGGCCGCTCGGAATCGCGCCCTCGACCCGGCTGCGTATCCCGAGCAGCCAGGCCGCGCACCAGCGGTGGAAGCCGACCCAGAGATGGGCCCAGCCGCGCAGCGCCCTGGTGCCGAACAGGCTGATCGGAAATGAGAGCAGGACGGCGAAGATGGTCCAGCCGTAGAAGAGAAGCGCGAAAAGGGCCGATCGGACCGCCGCCATGAGGATATGGGCCCCTGACCTAGATGCCGATCAGGTCGGCGGCGCGGCCGAGCAGATATTTATTATATTCGATCCAGATCTGCTGGACGTCGGGATCGGTAGAGACCGCGTCGGGAACGATGGTCAGATCGTTGCCGATCCGCTTGCGCATCTCATAGCGCGCCCGCGGCATGTGCAGGTCGTTGGTTACCAGCCGGATCGAGCGCACCCGCCGCCGCTCGACCCAGCGCTTGACCTCGTCGGCATTGGAGCGGGTGTCGAACGAGTCACGTCCCAGCGTGACGCAGCAGTCGAGCAGCCGCTGGTCGACGTCATAGGCGGCGGCGAGCTCCTGCGGTCGTACCGTGCGCTCCACCCCGGAGATCAGCATCTGCCGCGAGATGCCGCGCCCGAGCAGGTCGAAGCCGCGCTCGAGCCGGCCGCTGCCGCCGGTCAGGACGACGATCGCCTCGGTCGGCTCGTCGCCGGCCGGCTTGGGCAGCATCGCGGCGAACAGGGCATAGCCGAGCGCGTAGAGCAGCAGGCAGAAGGCGCTGAAGCGGGCGAGGAAGCGGATCATAGCAGCTTGCCCAAAGCGCGAAGGATGGTGAGGCGTGCGACCAGCATCGCCAGGAGAACGCCGAACAAGGGCAAGGCGACCAGCATTCCCCAACCCTGGGGCGAGATTGCCGCCGAGCCAAGCAATTCCGAGCCGACCGCCGCAACCCTGTCGCCGAGCGCGATCAGCACGCCGCCGGCGAGGAGGAAGCCGACGAGCCCGCCGAACAGCGCGTCGAGCGCGATCCGGCGCTGGAACAGCCGCGCGACCTGGATGTCGGTGGCGCCCATCATGTGAAGGATCTCGATCGTCCCCCGGTGCGTGTCGAGCGAGGCGCGCGCGGCGAGCACCACCGTCGCCGCGGTCGCGCCGACCATCAGCAGCACCAGCCCGGCGGCGAGCCATTGCAGCGCTCCGATCAGGGTCGCCAGCGGCGCCAGCCACTGCGCATTGTCGTCGACCCGCGCCGCCGGCGCGACCGCGCGGACGGTCTCGCGCAGCGCGTCGAGATTGGCGCGGGCGGCGGGGGTGAGGTCGACGTCGATCAGCGCCGGTACCGGCAGGTCGTTTTCGACGCCGCCGCTGCCGATCCACGGCTCGAGCAGGCGCGCAATCTCGCTGTCGGGAACGATGCGCACCGCGAGCACGCCCGGAAAGCCCCGCATCGCGCCCGCCGCCGCCTCGGCCTGGGCCGCGCGCAGCCGGGCATTGGCCTCGACCACCTGGACGGTGACGCGGCTGCCGATCTGATCGTCGAGCCGCGCCGCCGCACCGGCCAGGCCGAGGCCCGAGGCCGCGGCGAGCACGGTCAGGAACATCATGATCGCGATCACCCAGGGCATCGGGCCGGCGAGCCGCCCTTCGGGCAGCAGGCCGCGCTCGGCCGCGCCGAACTTGCGCCGGCCGCCCTTCATCCGTCCCTCTTCGGGGGATGACGCAGCGCGCCGGTCGGATCGGCGATCTGGCCGCGGTCGAGCCGCAGCATCTCGGCGCGCTGGATCCGCGCCAGCAAATGGAGGTCATGGGTCGCGACGATCACGGTCGTGCCGAGCTTGTTCAAACTGTCGAACAGATGGAGCAGGCGGTGCGCCATCTCGGGATCGACATTTCCGGTCGGCTCGTCGGCGACGAGCAGCTCGGGGCGCCCGATGACGGCGCGGGCGATGGCGACGCGCTGCTGCTCACCGCCCGACAGCGTCGCCGGACGGGCGCTGGCGCGATCGGCGAGGCCGACCCAGGCGAGCATCTCGCGTACCGGCGTCTCGAGATCCTGGTCGGTGACGCCGGCCACGCGCAGCGGGAGCGCGACATTGTCGAAGGCGGAGAGGTGCGGGACCAGCCGGAATTCCTGGAAGACGACGCCGATCCGGCGCCGGAAGCCGGGCAAGCGGGGGCGCGGCATCGTCACGATATCCTCACCGAACAACCGGATCAGCCCGCGGCTCGGTCGAAGGGCAAGATAGAGCAACTTGAGCAAGCTCGTCTTGCCGGCGCCGGAAGGACCGGTGAGGAAATAGAAGCCGCCTTCGCGCAAAGTGAAGCTGAGATCGGACAGCGTCTCGGCGCCGGTGCCATAACGCAGCCCGACATTCTCGAATTGGACGATCGATCCGCTCGCGTTCAGAACCGCCTCCCCGCAGGTTCGTTTCCCGCTTGCGCGGGAGCGGGCCCGTGCCGCCTTCGAGACGAGCATCGCTCGTTTCGAAGACTCAACAAGCAATGGCACGGCCTGCGCCGTCGCATCAAGCATATCGCGGAAAAGCCGTCCCAATTCCGTCATAAGCTTGCATGTCACGGCGCCGACATGCTTAGAGTCCCGGAAAGCATAAGGGGCGCAGCCGCGCATGATCCTCACCTGCCCTGCCTGCAATGCCCGCTATGTGGTGCCGGACAGCGCGATCGGCCCGACCGGCCGGCGGGTCCGTTGCGCTGGTTGCCGGCACAGCTGGTACCAGGAGGCGCCGTCATCGGTGCAGGCGGCGCCGCAGCCCGCTCCCGCTCCCTTGCCGGAGCCGTCCGCTTTCACCGCGCCGCCGCAGCGGACACCGGAACCGCGCGCGGCGGAGCCCCGACCGCAGCCGGCGCCGCCGGTCGTGCGGGGGGGGCCGGGGGCGGGCGCGCCGCCGCCCGCGGCCGCGCCACCAGACGCCCCCCCGGGG
>JAYRLF010000350.1:0-4495 GCA_041905385.1 Allosphingosinicella sp. | reverse complement strand
GCCTTGTGCAGGCGCTCGGTCTGGGAACCGGCGGCACGCTCGAGCAACTCGTCGGCCGACGGATCGCGCCAGGCCAGGCTGAGACTGGTGACCGCGAACAAGGCGAGGATGGCGGCAACGACCGTGGCCGCGCGCCAATGCTCGCGGACCGTCGCGACCATGCGCGCGCCAGGAGAGGTCAGTGCAATTGCCGTCATAGTCTCACCGATTCCGGGTGCCCTATACATATAACACACTAGGTGCGCAACAGGCCCCACTGCGGGCGACCCAGAACGCCCGCACTATCGCAACGGTTGCATGTCCGCAACGAACCGCACCCGCTTCCTGCACCCACTCGATCAAAACAGATGGGTGCAAAGTCCTCGATATCAAGCGGAAAAGGAAAGGCGAGGATGCGAAGTCGTTCCCGGCGCGGAATGCGCACGCCTCGTCGACTCCGTCGCACCTGCCGTCGTTTTCGTCGCGTGGGCGGCGCGGGACCGCGGTGCGGCGACTAGCGGGCGCCGGTCCAATCCACCGGGGAAATAAGGGGAAAATTCGTGAGAGTTGCTTTGCTGGGCGCCGTCGCCCTGTCCACACTGGTTTCGGGCGCGGTCGCGCAACCGCGCGCCGCCGGCGGCACCGCCACCTACTGGATGTCCGCCGAGACGATGAGCGGCATGGCCGCGATGAACCAGGGCAACCAGGGCCGCAGCGGCATCGGCGCCATGCTTGGCGGCCGCGGCGCCGCCAGCCCCAATTATCTGCACAATCTCAGGCTCGAGCTGGGCAGCGGACGCCGGCCGACCGGGACGCCCATGGCCGAGCATCTGCCGCCCCAGGCGCTGAATGCCGGACCGTCGCTGCCGCTGGTGACGCCCGAGAGCCGGCCGATGCCGGTCACCAACCCTGCCAATCTGGGCACGGGCGGCGGCGGCGCGAGCGGCCGGATGCTGATCTATTGGGGTTGCGGCGAGCGCGCCCGCGGCGGCCCGATCGAGATCGACCTCGCCCGACTGAGCCAGGGCCGTACCCAGCCCGGCATGGGCGGCTTCACCTTCCAGCCGATGATGCCGCCGTCGGCCAGCAACAACGCCACGGTCGGCGAGTGGCCGAACGAGCGTTCGCGGGTGCAGATCCCGGCCAACGGCTCGCTGGTCGGCGACCATGTCATCCGCGGCAATTATTCGCCCGAGATCCGTTTCGCGCTGCAGCAGGGTCAGGACTTCCTGGCGCCGGTCGCGATCACCGGCAACGAGCGCTCGGCCTCGGGTTCGGTTCCGGTCGCCTGGCGCAGCGTGCCCAATGCCCGTGCCTATTTCGTGATGGCGTCGGGCGCCCGCGCCGACGGCACGATCGTGATCTGGAGCTCGAGCGAGGTCCAGCTCGCCCAGGCCTATTTCGACTATCTGTCCGAAGGGGAGATCGCCCGGCTGCTGCAGGCGCGGGTGCTGCTCAACGCGCAGACCACCCAGTGCACCGTCCCGGCCGAAGTCGGCAGCGCCGTCGAGTCGGCCTCGCTGATGGTCACCGCATTCGGTCCCGAGGCGAATTTCAGCCATCCGGCGCGGCCCGCCAATGCCGGACGCGGCTGGGCGCCGGAGTGGGTGATGAAGTTGCGCACGCGCTCGGCCTATGTCGGCATGCTCGGCATGGACATGGAGGCGATGATGCGCGGCGGCGTCTCCACGCAAAGCGAGCCGCAGCAGTCAGCGCCGCGCCGCCGCCGAAATCCGCTGGAGCGGCTGATCGGCCGGTAACCAGACAATGGCCAGCGGCATGGGCCAACATGCCGTTGCTCCTTGTGCCGGCGGCGCATCGCTGTAGCTTCGTTCCCGGACCGTCGAGACGGGAGGGGGACGAGTGCAGGACAGCGTGCGCCGCCGGGTCTATCTGGCGCTCAATCCGGACAGCAAGCCCAGGGGGATCAGCCTGGTGCTGATCGTGCTGATCGTCATCTCCACCGCGGTCGCGGTCGCCGAGACCGAGGAGATGATGCGCAGCGGCCGCGAGCGGATGTTCATGCTCGCGGAGATGCTCTTCGCCGCGGTCTTCACCGTCGAATATGTGGCGCGGATCTGGTCGGCTCCCGAGGGGCCGCGCTCGCGGCTGCGCTACGCGCTGATGCCAAGCTCGATCGTCGACCTGGTCGTGGTGGTCGCCTCGCTGCTGCCGTTCGTCAGCAGCAACATCATGGCGCTGCGCGTGCTCAGGGTGCTGCGCATGCTCCGGCTGGCCAAGCTCGGCCGGTTCTCGCGTGCGCTCGGCACGCTCGACCGCGCGGTCCGCTCGCGCGCGAGCCATTTGCTTGCGACCTTCGCAATGGCCGCGGTCTTCCTGCTGATCTCGGCGACCTTGATGTTCCTGATCGAGGGGGACGGCCAGCCCGATCGGTTCGGCAGCATTCCGCGCGCCCTGTGGTGGGCCTCGGTGACGATGACGACGGTCGGCTATGGCGACGTCGTTCCCCTCTCGGCGCTTGGCAAGGTGGTCGCGGTGCTGACCTCGATGGGCGGCATCGTGCTGATCGCAATCCCGACCGGCATCCTCGCCGCCTCCTTCAGCGACGAGCTCACGCGCGAGCAGGAGATTGCCGAGGCCGAAGGCGCCAACCAGGCCTGAGGTCTGGCCGAACCAATCCTCCCCTGCAGTTGCAGGGGAGGGGGACCGCGCGCGCAGCGCGTGGTGGAGGGGCTGCGCAGCACTCTCCTCTTATCGCGGCAAGAGAGTTCGCTTCGCGAACGCCCCTCCACCAGCCTACGGCTGGTCCCCCTCCCCTCGAAATCGAGGGGAGGAGTTTGAAGTCGCCCGAGGGTCTGGCCCCCCGCTCAAGCTGTCGCTATTGGCCCTCCCCAAGGAGGCCAGGATGACCGAGCGCATCGAACCGCCCGCAGAGGCGGTCGCACGCACCCATTGCACCGCCGCCGACTATGACGCGCTTTACCGCCGGTCGCTCGACGATCCCGACACTTTCTGGGCCGATCAGGCGCGGCGCATCGATTGGACGACGCCGCCGTCGAGAATCGCAGGCTGGTCCTACGATCCCGTCGAAATCAAATGGTTCGAGGACGGCGTTCTCAACCTTTGCCACAATTGCGTCGACCGCCACCTCGCGGCGCGATCCGCCGAGACGGCGATCATCTGGGAAGGCGACGAGCCCGGCGTCACCCGCACCCTGACCTACGGCGCGCTCCACGCCGAGGTGGTGCGGATGGCGAACTGCCTGAAGGCGCTCGGCGCCGGCAAGGGCGACCGGGTCACCATCTACATGCCGATGATTCCCGAAGCCGCGGTGGCGATGCTCGCCTGCGCCCGGATCGGCGCGATCCACAGCGTCGTCTTCGGCGGCTTCTCGCCGGAAGCGCTGCACGGCCGGATCGAGGATTGCGCGAGCCGCCTCGTCATCACCGCGGACGGCGGCAAGCGCGGCGGCAAGCTGGTGCCGTTGAAGGCCAATGTCGACGAGGCGCTGGCGCGGGGAACACCGGTGGAGGCGGTGCTGGTCGTTCGCCATCTCGGCAACGAGATCGGGTTCGAGGAAGGGCGCGACCATTGGTATGACGAGATCGGCGCGACCGTCCCCGACACCTGTCCGTGCGAGCCGATGGCGGCCGAGGACCCGCTGTTCATTCTCTACACGTCCGGATCGACCGGAAAGCCGAAGGGCGTCCTGCACACGACCGGCGGCTATGCGGTCTGGACCGCGACCACCTTCCATTATGTGTTCGACTATCGGCCCGGCGAGATCTTCTGGTGCACCGCCGACGTCGGCTGGGTGACCGGACACTCCTATGTCGTCTATGGTCCGCTCGCCAACGGCGCGACCAGCCTGATGTTCGAAGGCGTGCCCAATTATCCCGATTCAAGCCGCTTCTGGGACATGGTCGAGCGCCACCGGGTCGACATCTTCTACACCGCCCCGACCGCGATCCGTGCCTTGATGCGCGAGGGCGAGGCGCCGGTGAAGAAGCACGACCGCAGCTCGATCCGGCTGCTCGGCACGGTCGGCGAGCCGATCAATCCCGAGGCGTGGCTCTGGTACTGGCGCACGGTCGGCGAGGAGCGCTGCCCGGTGGTCGACACATGGTGGCAGACCGAGACCGGCGGCGTGATGATCACCACCCTGCCCGGCGCCCATGCGATGAAGCCGGGCTCGGCCGGCCGGCCCTTTTTCGGCGTCGCGCCGGAGTTGGTCGACGGCGACGGTGCGACGCTCGACGGCGCCGCTTCGGGCAATCTCTGCATCACCCGGTCCTGGCCCGGCCAGATGCGTACCGTCTATGGCGACCATGAACGGTTCGAGCAGACCTATTTCAGCACCTATCCCGGCAAATATTTCACCGGCGACGGCTGTCGCCGCGATGCGGACGGCTATTATTGGATCACCGGCCGGGTCGACGACGTGCTCAACATATCGGGCCACCGGCTCGGCACGGCCGAGATCGAGAGCGCCTTGGTCAGCCATCCTTCCGTCGCCGAAGCGGCGGTGGTCGGCTATCCCCACGACATCAAGGGC
>JAYRLF010000349.1:0-4510 GCA_041905385.1 Allosphingosinicella sp. | reverse complement strand
CATGCCCGCCGCGAGGAGGCTCTGGGCGGAGAAGCTGGGAAACACGCCATCCGGCGAGAAAGCGTGCGGCCGATAATAATAATTGATGATCACCAGCGGCAGGCCGCGCGCCGGCCGGTCGAGCGGCAGCCGCAGCCCACCCGTGACCCGCCGGCCGTCGGGCTCCGTCCAGCTGAACGGCCGGCTCGGCGCGTACCGGACGTTCTCCAGGCGGGGATCCGGACCGATCAGGACATGCCGGGCGCCGCCTCGGGTCGCGACGAGCCGCGGCGGCAGGTTCGCATCCTGCTGCACCGCGACGTCCAGGCGCGACGGCCGGGCCATCGGACCGCATGACGGCCTGGCCCGCCAGTCGTCGCCGGCGCGGATGAAGTGATGCGATCGCTCCTGCGATCCCCGCTCGATCGACAGCACGAGGCAGTGCCCGTCCATTCGCGCGGAGCGCACCGCGCCGAGCGGCCCGTCGAGGGGCAGGATCAGCGCCGCGCGCCCGGACTCGATCGAGTAGGAGAGGATGTAGGCGGTCCCGGCGGCGGTATCGCCCGCCGCGAGCGGCAGCGCCGCGTTGACCAGAACGGCGTGGCGCGCGCCCGCCGGCAATATGGCGGGGCGCAGGCCGAACGGATAGCGGGCGGCCGCCTCTGCGCCCATCCGGGTCGCGGTGCCGAGCGGGGCGTCGAGCAGCGGCGCAACCTCGCCGGTCGCCAGCGTGACGCGGCGGAAGCTCGCGTCCGACCGGTAACGGCCGATCGCGTCATAGCCGTCCCACCGGGCCGGCGCGCGCTCGGCCTCGCCGAATGCGACGATCGCCTCGCCGGCATCTGCGGCCAGCGACGCCGGAAGGATCACGGGCGAGGAATCCGCCGCTCGCACGCCGCTCGCGGCGATCGACCTGCGCGCGCCCCCGGCGACGATATGGAGCGTCTCGACATTGTCGAGATCGCGGCCGATGCCGAGCTGGCGCGTGTCGACGGACTCGACGAGCCGCAGCGGATAGGGTGGCGGCGGCCGGGATCGCTCGGCGCTCGTGACGAACAGCTGGCCACGGAGGCTGGCGACGTAGCGCGTGATCCAGACCGAGAATTCATTGCCGGGCCAATCCGGCGCCTGGACGTCGCTGAGCCGGGTCATCGTGCCTGTGGGCAGGCTGTAACGGTAGAGCTGGGACGGCCCCTGGGGCGCGGCCTCGGGCTCGGACTCCGGTTGCGCCGCCAGGAACATCAGATTGTCATCGTCTATCCAGCGCGCCTGCTGCGCCGCGAGGAAGAAGTGGGAGCGGGTACGAAAGCCCAGCGTCGCGACCGGGGGCGGCGCCGGCCGGCCCTGCTCGAGGCTCGCGCGCACGGCCGCGGCGTCGAAGACGATCAACCGGCTGACGTTACAGTCGCAGGCCAGGCGCCCCTGATCGGTCATCACGAAGAAGCGCGAGCCCGAGGGCGAGAAGGTGACGGTGCGCGCGCCGGACGTGTCCCAGCCGTGATTGTTCTGGTCGGCGAAGCGCCTGATCTCGAGCGAGTCCGCGATGGTCCAGGCGCGCCCCGGAGCCTGGGACGCGGCCGGGCCGGCGACGCTGGCGGCGCTCGCGAGCGCAGCCAGGGCGACTCGGAGCGATGGCCTTCGACCGAGAGGCGACCGGCTCACCATTGCTTGCGGAGCTGGATCGAGACGAACCGCCCGACCGCGGACGCGTTGGCGCCGTCATAGGTTGCCTGCGGGAACGGCAGCACCGTGCGCTGCACGAACGGCGGGCGCGCGTCGGTCAGGTTCTGGACCGCGAGCGAGACCGAGAAGCCGTCCGGCGTGCGGTACCCGGCATAAAGGTCTGCGGTGGTCCACGAGCCTACGCGCCCGCCGACCTCGTCGTTGCGATAGGAATCGACATAGTTGAGCGTCAGCGTCGCGCTGAAGCGGCCGGAGGACCAGCCGATATTGCCGGTGGCTCGAAAGTCCACGGGCTGCGCGAGGCGATTGAGCAGTTCGACGGGATCGCGCCCTTCGATCACGGTATAGAGGTTCGTGAAGGTGTAGACGAGATTGAGGGCCCCCGAGAGCGTCCCGAGGCCAGTCCCGGTGCTGTAGCGAAGCGACGCGTCGATTCCGTCGGTCACCGTCTCGGACAGGTTCAGCGTCCGCGCGTCGATGATCGCCCGGATCGCCGTGGCCGGCTGGTTGCCGCTGTTGCTGAAGATGCAGCCCGAGCAATTGTAATAGCCTTGGACCTGCGCCAGCGGCGGATTCCTGGTGATGAGAAACTGGGTCGCCTCGCCGCCCGCCTGAAACGCATTGAAGAAGCTGCCGCCGGGGAATGGCGGCCGGGAAATGCGGTCCTCATACCGGATGCGATAATAGGTGGCGGACAGGCGCAAGTGCGGGAGCGGCTCGAAATCGAAGCCTGCCGAGAAGGTCTCGGCGGTCTCCGGCTCCAGCACGAGCGTCCCGACCGAATCGTCGACCAGCGACAGCGTCTGGCCGGTCGGGGAGCTCGGATCCGGGAGGTTGAAGACGCTGTAGGTGACCCGGGGCGCGACCAGGCTGAGCGCCGGCGCGTGGAAGGCGGTCGACCAGGTCGCGCGAAGCTCGAGGCCTGGGACCGGCGACCAGCGCAGGCCGACCCTGGGATTGAGGGTCGATCCGAAATCGTCATAATGATCGAAGCGCGCGGCGAGCGACAGGTCGAGCCGGTGCGCGCCGGCGGCGCCGTTGTCCGGCGAGAGCAGCGGCACGAACAGCTCGCCCGCGACCGCCGCCACCTGCCTTCCGATCGAGGCGGTGAGGCCGACATTGCCGTTGGTCGTGTCGCGCCGGTCATATCGATGGTCCCGAAACTCGGCATAGAGCGCGCCGCGGACGTCGCCGCCGGGCAGGGCGAACAGCGGCCCGTCGAGCTTCGCGTCCACCGACACAAGTCGGTTCTGCGTGTCGGAGGTCACGGTCCGCTGGAAGGCCGGAGTCACGGTGCGCGCCAGGAACGTCTCGTCGACCCGCGAGTAGCCGGCCCCAAGGTCGAGGCTCCATTCGCGACCGAGGGCGATCTCGAGTCCGGCCGACCCGCCATAGCTGCGCGCCGAGAGCGCTCGACTGACGTTCTGGGAGAAGATCGCGAGCTCCGACGCGAAGCCGGTGTCGCGTTCGGCATATTGGCCCATCACGGTCAGCGTCATCGAGGACCCGAGCTGCTGGCGAACGGTGGCGAGCGCCTTGTCCGAATTCTCCTCGGGGACGAGCGTGAAATCGAGGCCGTCGGGCAGGAACGACCGGTTGCGGGTGAGGATCGGCTCCGTTTCCCGATGCTCGAAGGCCACGAACGCGCCGCCGCCGGCCCAGGAAAGGCCGAGCGACTGGGCGGCGGCCATTTCCTCGCCGTCGCCATCGGTCGCATAGCCGGCGCGAAGGCTGGTCTCGGCCCCGCGAAGGTCCCGGCGCAGCACGAGATTGACGACGCCGCCGATCGCATCCGAGCCGTAGAGCGCGCTCGCGCCGTCGGTCAGGATCTCGATCCGGTCGATCGCCGAGAGCGGAAACAGCGACACGTCGACGAACGAGCCGCCCTGCCCGGCCCCGCTGGTGCGGCGGCCGTTGACCAGGGTCAGCGTCTGGCCGGGGCCGACGCCGCGCAGGTTGAACGACGTGCCCTGCGTAAAGCTGGTTCCGTCGGCCGAGCGGATGCCCGCGATGATCCCGTTCTGCGCTTCCTGCGTGTTGTCGGAATGATTCTGCGGAACGCGGCGGGCGAACTGCTCGATCGTCGACACGCCGGTGCGCTCGATCTCCTCGCGCGTGTAGGTGTCGACCGGGGCCGTCGGGTTGACCCCCCTGATCAGCGTGCCGGTGACGAGGATCTCGGCACCCGCTTCATCGGCCGCGGCACCTCCGGCCTCGGCTTCCCCCGAGACGGGGGAAACCACAATCGCGCCGCTGGCATTGAGACGATAGGTCAGTCCCGACCCGTTCAGCAGTCGCTCCAGGGCTTGCTCGATGGTCAGTTGCTCGGAAATCCGCGGCGCACGCCGGCCTCTCGTAAGGTCCGCGGAGAAATAGATTTCGCGGTTGCTCTGGCGGGCGAGCTCGGTGAGCGCCGTGCCGAGGTCGCGGGATTGGATGTCGTAGCGGATGCGCTCGTTGGGCTGTGCCAATGCAGGTGCCGGCGCCAGTGCGATCGCGGCGCAGGCCGCGAGCAGGATTCGATGCTTGCTCTTCATCTTGGTCACCCTCCCCCTCGGCTCCGTTTTGGCGGAGCTTTTTGATTGTTCCTCAGGGACGGGTGGGAGGGCTTGGACCGCACATTTTGTTGCAAATGGGTGGCGGTGGCGTGACGTGCGGTCGGCTTGAGGGGCGCCGTGCCGACCCCTCCACCAGCCTGCGGCTGGTCCCCCTCCCCGTACCGGGGAGGATTTGGCATTCATTGCCGCGCTCGGAGGATCGGAGCGCCGTCCTGCGCGGGGGTGACTTCGATTGGAAAGACCTCCGCCATGGCCTGAGCGAAGCGTTCCGGATCATTGGAGCGGAACAC
>JAYRLF010000348.1:0-4521 GCA_041905385.1 Allosphingosinicella sp. | reverse complement strand
AGCGCGATACGGTCGGCGACGAGATCGGGGCCGCTGCCGGCGGCGGCCCGCGCCGGCCTTGCCGCGCCGTTCAGACTGGAGCGGCGGACCGCATCCTTCCAATGGGCCTCGAGCTGACGGAGCGCCGCGGCGGACGGCGGCGCACCGTCGGCCCGGGCGGCGATCAGATCGTGCAGCGCCTCGCGCAGCGCCTTCGCGCGGGCGAGCGCGGCCGCCGCGTCGTCCGCTTCTGCTGCCAATAATTGTCGCTCCACCGTGTCAATCAGCCCGGCAAGCAGGGCCCAGTCGAGCAGCCGGTCGTAGCCCTCCAGCCAGTCGATGGGATCGTGCGCGTCGCGGGCGGTGACGGTGTTGGCGAAGTCGATCGCGGGATGGCCGCCGACCAGGTCGCGCGGGCGGAAGTCGTGGGCGACGATCGTTGCAACCTGTAAAACGTGATTCATCGGTTGACTCCGGAAATTCCAACCGGATAAATAATCTTGGAGGGTTAGAATGGCCAGAGACGATCGTCCCCTGCCCGCGATCGCCGACAGCGACCTCGGCTGGCGCGGTTTCGATTTCCTGCACGGACGTTGGCGGGTGGCGCATCGCAAGCTGCCGGCACGGCTGGTCGGCAGCACCGAGTGGCAGGAATTCGGCGGAACGCTGGACTGCCGGCCGATGCTCGGCGGCCAGGCCAATGTCGAGGAGCATCTGATCGAGCAGCCGAGCGGCGCCTATCGCGCGCTGGGGCTGCGGGCCTATGATCCGGCGCGGCAGACCTGGTCGATCTGGTGGCTCGACGCGCGCGCGCCGACGACGCTGGGCACGCCGGTCACCGGCGGCTTCGCCGAGGGGGTCGGCAGCTTCTATTCGGACGACGCGCATGAGGGCCGGCCGGTCCGCACGCGCTTTCTGTGGACCCGGCTCGACACGCCATCGCCGCGCTGGGAGCAGGCGCTGTCGGCCGACGGCGGCGCCAGCTGGGAGACCAACTGGTCGATGGAGCTGAGCCGGGCATGAGCGTACTGGATCTGTCGCGGCGGCAGGCGCTGGCGCTGGCGGCGATCGGGCTGGCCGCGCCGGGCGAGGCGTGGGCCGATGGCGTCCCCTTGCCGGACGGGGCGTGCGACTTCGATTTCCTGTTCGGCACCTGGCGGGTGGCGCATCGCAGCCTGCGCGCGGCCGGCGGCTGGCAGGAGAGCAGCGGGACCTGCACCACAAGGCCGGCGATGGGCAGGCTCGGCAATGTCGAGGAGCATCTGATCGCGCCGGCGCGCGGACCCTATCGAGCGGCGGCGGTGCGCCACTTCGATCCGGCGCGGCGTCTCTGGTCGATCTGGTGGCTCGACTCGCGCGCGCCGGAGCGGATCGAGGCGCCGATGACCGGACGGTTCGAGGGCGGCGTCGGCCGATTCTTCGGCGAGACCGAGCTGAACGGCCGGGCGACGCCGATGCGGTTTCTCTGGACCGCCACAGCGAGCGGTCGGCCGCGCTGGGAGCAAGCCATTTCCCGCGATGGCGGACGCAGCTGGGAGCCGGTCTGGACGATGGCCTTCGAGAGGATCGGATGACCGCAATACTCAACCGGCGCAGTTTCGCGCTCGGCGCCGGCGCCTTCGCGCTGGCCGGGGCCTGCGCGCCGCCCTCCCCCGCCGCGGCCCGGCCGGTGCGGCTGATCCTCGCGCCGTGCAGCCTCGGGCTCCGGCCGAACGGAGACGGCAGCGAGCCGGGCGCGTGGCGGGCGCCGGCGGCGCTGGTGGAGGCCGGGCTGGCGGCGCGGGTCGGCGCGCGCGGCACCGTGGCGCTCGAGCGGCCGGCCTATCGGCACGATGCCCAGCCCGGGACGCGGATCCGCAACGGCCAGACGCTGCGGCGCTTCCTGCTCGCGCTCGGCGACCAGGTCGGCGCCGCGATCGGCGCCGGACATTTCCCGCGGGTGGTCGGCGGCGATTGCAGCGTGCTGCTCGGCTGCCTGCATGGAGCGCGGCGCGCGGGCGGACGCGGGCTGGTCCATGTCGACGGCCACAGCGACTTCTTCCATCCCGGCAATTATGACAGCGCGGCGCGGCTCGGCTCGGTCGCCGGCATGGACCTGGCGCTTGCGACCGGGCGCGGCGAGCCGCTGCTGGCGCGCTGGCCCGGGGTCGAGGGGCCGCTGGTCGCGGACGAGGACGCGATCCAGATCGGCGAGCGCAACGCGCTCGATGCCAATTATGACCGTTTCTACGGCGACATCGTCCGGACCGGGATCACCCGGATGATCATTCAGGATGTGCTGCGGATCGGCATGGATGAGACGGTACGGCGGACGCTGGCGCGGCTGGCGGCGCGCGGGATCGACCGGGCCTGGCTCCATGTCGACCTCGACGTGCTCGACGCGGCGGCGATGCCGGCGGTGGATTCGCCGGGATCGCCTGGGTTCGACTTCGCGCAGCTCGGGGCGCTGCTCAAAGGATTGAAAACCTCCGGCCGCTTTCTCGGGCTGGCGGTCGCGATCTACGATCCGGAGCGCGATCCCGACCGCCGCCATGCGCGCGGGATCGTGGCAATGCTCGGCGAGGCGTTCGCATGATCGGGCGGCGGCACTTCCTGATCGGCGCCGGAGCGACGATGGCGGTTGCGGCGACCGAGCCGGCGCACCAGGTCTTCGAGCTGCGCATCTACAAGATGGAGCCGGGGCGGCGCGACGACTTGGTCGCCTTGTTCGATCGGGTATTCGTCGCGGCGCATGCGGCGCTCGGCATGCGCATCCTCGGCACGTTCGAGGATCTCGACGATCCGGATCATCTGGTCTGGCTGCGCAGCTTCCCAGACATGGCGGCGCGCGGCCGGATGCTGGAGGCCTTCTATACGGGGCCCGTCTGGCAGGCGCACCGCAGCGCCGCCAATGCGACGATGATCGACGCCAGCGACGTCTACCTGCTGCGGCCGATCGGTCCGGCACCGGCCTGGCCGGGCGCGATCGATGGGCCCATGCTCAGCGTGGACGTGCACGCATATTCGGCCGGCAATGTGCGGGCGGCGGGACGAGCGGAGCTGCTCGCATCATTCGAGTCGGAGCCGAGCGCGAACAATTTCCCGCGCCTGCCGGTGCATGACGAACGGGTCGTGGTGACGCTGCGGCGGAATGCGCCTGCGCCGCTGGCGGGGCTGACGGCGCCGGTGCGGCGGCTGCGGCTGCGATCGACGCCGCATGCGGCGCTGCGCTGAGATTCAGGCCGGCGGGAGAATCTCGAAGGCGAGCGGGCCGGGCTCGCGGCCTCCATTGCAGGTTGCGGCCGGACAGGCCGAGAGGGCGACGGCCAGGTCCATTTCGGCGCGGAAGGTCGTGCCTTCGCCCGGGCGCGACGGCGGCGGCCGAAAGGACAGCGATCCGTCGGCGGCGACGTCGGCCCACATGAACAGGTTGAAGGCTCGGCGGCGGCCCGGGCTCCAGGCCGAGGTCACGCAGCGCGGCGCGGAGATTGTCGGCGCAATTGGGGTGGCCGTCGGTGGCGCCATATTGGAGTCGGTACATTTCACTCGTGCAGGACGCGTAGAGAAAGTCGTGGCGGCCGACCTCGTCGGCGGTGATGGTCAGCATCGGATTGCTGAGGTCCGACCAGAGCACGTCGCCGGCGGTCAGGAAGATCTTGCCCTGATAGTCGAAGGTGCGGCCATTGGAGAGCCGCTCGCGGCCATCCGCCGACAGAGCAAACAGGTCGCCGGACTGGCCACCGACCGGATCGATCACGCGCAGCCGCTCGCCACGCTTCAGCATCAGGCCGACGCCGCCCGCAGCCGGGACCATTTGCCGTTCGACCATCGTCACCTCCGCGGGGCGGCGTAGCAATGGCGGCAAAGCGGGTCCACACAGCGAACTGCGCTAGGGCAGCACCTTGGCGAGATCATCCATGTCGCGCGCCCGGCGCGGCCGATACCAGCGCAGCCAAGTCCAGAAGCACGTGATCATCATGAAGGTTGCGGCCGCGCTGATCCCTCCCACGATCAGATAGTCGTCGCGCTGCCAGCGCGCGCCCCAGCGGACCCAGCCTTCATAGGCCGCGCCCAGCACGACCAAGGATATGCCGCCCCACAGCAGAAAATGGAGCAGGCTCTCCCACCAGCGAATGCCGCGGCGGACGCGGTCGAACAGGCCGAGGCCCTGCAACTCCTCGGCGAGGTGGAGCATGAGATCGCGATAGTCGCCGGCATGGTTGGAGCCATAAATCAGGAATTTCGGGGCGTCCCGGCGGCGGATCATGCAGCGATAGTGGGGACGCTTCCCGAACTCGACCCCGGCGCGCAGCTCGACGATGTCGGCGACGGGAAACTCGATCGTGCCGCGCTTCATGCTCTGGATGGTGACGTGCGGCGCGTCGTAGGTCGCGACCTCGACGAACACCTCCTTGCCCTTCACCCCCTGCCAGCGCAGCGACGGCGCGGCGCCGACGCAATAGAGATGGTCCTTGGTCAGTCCGTCGGGTCGTACCGCCTCGTTCATGCGCTCCCCCTGCGGCGCCAGCTTGGCGGCAAGCCGCGCCGAGGCCAATCCCTCTT
>JAYRLF010000347.1:0-4521 GCA_041905385.1 Allosphingosinicella sp. | reverse complement strand
ATGTCCGCGAGCGCGCGGCCGCTCTCCTCATAGTCGCGATAGGCGCGCCTGAGCGCGCGCCGCTGCCCGGCCGGCAACGCCCGGAACCAGCCGGCGCGGTCGTTCAGCACCCGGTCGCTCGCGAGCAGGCCGCCGATCCGTTCGCTCTCCGCGAGCAAGGCGTCCGCCGCATCCTGCGCGCCGGGCGCCCGACAGGCCGGCAGGCTCGACGTCGCGCGAAAGCCCGGCGCGGGATGCTGGGCGTCACCGAGCACCAGGCGCGCCCGGCGCTCGGCCAGCACGGCGGCCTGATAGGCGTCGATATGGCTGCCGGTGAGGGCGTGGAGCCGGCAGGGCGCGTTCGCGGCCTCGCGCTCGGCGACCTCGAGGATCAGCCACATGCTCATCAGATGCGTTGCCGGGATGCCGGGCGCGACGAGCCGGCCTACCAGCCGGACGCCCTCGGCGGCGGGCGCGTTGACCGCCGCGACCAGCCGGCGCCAGGTCACCGGGACCTCGCGGCCGAAATAGCTCGTCTGAACGGTCGCCCGGACCAGGAATGCGTGCGGAATCTCCAGATCGGCAGGGCGGCTGTCATGAGGCAGGCGCTGGTCGATATATTTCTCGAGCAAGGTATGGCGCCATTCGACGTCGCGGTCGCGAAAGCGCAGCAAAGCGAAGACGTCGCCGGCATAATTGTTGACGTAGGAATGGGCGAAGACGTCGCCGGCGGCATGAATCAGATAGCCGTAGACGAAGGCCCGCTCGAGCGGCGTTTGCGCCTCTGCAAGCAGATGCTCGAGCCAGTCCGCCGTCATCCGGCCGCCATCGGGCGTCCCGGGATGCATGTAGGACTGGCCGACGACGAGGTCCGGAAAGCCGTCGGGACCGATCGCGCCGGCCCGGAAGGCGGCCGGATGGGCAAGAATGTCGTCGCACACGCTCTGACGCATGGACCGGCGCAGCGGGCCGGTCCGGCCCGGCAGCGTGACGGCGCAGCCGCCGCGTCCGATATCCCTTATGATCTCATCGGCAATGTAGAGATGGGTGCGCAGCCCGAACGCATCGGCCGCCTGACTTGCCGCCAGCAAGACGAACGCAGAAAAAAGCCGTAGACCTCGCATCCGCATTTCGTCCTCGTCGATGGATCGAAAGCAAGTCTTGTTGATCCCGTCAAAGGCGTCAAGCCCGGTCCCCGCGCAATCACTCGATGATTAGCCAGGCCGGATCGACCGCTTCTTCTTTCCCGACGACATCATGCACGCCAGACGTTCGGAGCGCCTCCCCGCCAGGGCGCGATCGCCCGGTCCGCGACCGCGCAGCGACGCCGCCTCCACTTGACTCCGGACCGAAAAGTCCTGTTCAAGGCGCGAAGGGCCGATCCAGCCTAAGGTCGGTCTCAGCTTCGCCCTGACCGGAGCGCTCGCCCGCCCCGCTGATCCCAGCGGATTCAGAATGAGCGCAAGCAGGCCCACCCATGAAGCTGAACCTCCCCACAAGAGACAATGAAACCGCGGTGGCGGTCGCGCTGATCAGGAGCGGTCGGCCCTGGCTCGGCTATTCGCTCGTCCTCCTCTGCCGCTTCCTCACCAGCGTCACCGTCGCCGGCCTCGCCATATTGGCCTGGGTCTCCGGCCGCCTTCCCTAGGCGGTCGGGCAACGTGCCGGCCCCATGCTGGTGGCGCGACCCCCGGGCTGGTACCGATCGCCCCGTTCATGCGGCGGCAAGGATGGACCGGGCATCGCCTGTGCGGGGTTCGCTGATCAGTCTCGAGGTGAGCTGATGCGTGCTGCCGCCCCTTTCCTTGCCCTCGCCCTCCTTGCGACGCCCGCGCCGGCGGCGCTCCCGGCCAGGGACGCGCCGACGGTATCCCGCCGCTCGATCGCGCTGACGCTCGACCAGGCGCTCGCGCTCGCCCGGGCGCGCAGCAGCGACGTCGCCCGGGCCAGGCGCAATGCCGAGATCTCGAGGCTGCAGGTGCGCAGCGCCCGCTCCCTCTACCAGCCATCGGCCAGCGTCACGGTGAGCGCCAATCAGTCGGCCCGCGGCTCGGTCATCCGCTTCGACGGCGACGTCTTCCGCCAGGGCGTCGAGGGCAATTTCCTCGGCGGCGCGAGCCTTTCCGCCTCGCTGCCGATCGACCTGTCCGGCATCATCGGGCCGCCAGGTCGAGCAGGCCCGGATCGGCGAGACGGTTGCCGCGCTTCAGCTCGGGGAGGCCGAAGCCGCGGCGATCGCCGACGTCCAGATCGCCTATCTCGGCGCGCTGCGTGCGCGCCGGCTGCTCGAGATCGACAATGAAATCCTCACCAGGATCGAGCGGCTGCGCGGCCGCGCCCGCAACGGCGCGCCTGACCTCGTGCCCTTCCTCGAGCTCGAGCTCGCCGGCGCCCGCCAGGCGGCCAGCCAGAGCCGGGCCGCGGCCGAGCAGGCCGAGGACCGGCTCAGGCAGGATCTCGCCTTGCCGGTCGATCTCGGCCTCGACCTCGTCTCGCCGCTCGACCGGCCGCGGCCGAGCCCCGAGCTTGCGATCCTCGGCGGGACGATGGGCACGCGCGCCGACCTCGAGCTCGCCCGCCAGCGCGTCCGCCAGGCCGAGCTCGCGGTCGAGCAGGCCGGCGACGGCCGGCGCACGACGCTCACCGCCGGCACCTATCTCAACCAATATTTCGGCGGCCGCTTCGTCAACGAGACCGGCCGCACCAGCAATCGCGATTATGGCCTGACGCTCGCGCTGCGGCTGCCGCTGCTCAATTATGACGCCGGCCGCTCCGACGATGTCGCCCGGATCGCCGAGATACGCTCCGAGCAGGCTCGCGCCGACCTCGCCGACCAGCGCCGGCGCGCGGAGCTCGAGCTGCGCCAGCTGCGCGCGCTGTACGACCGGGCGATGCAGCGCCTCGACCTGCTTCCGGATGCTAGCGCGGCCGAACGGGCGCTGACCGCGGCGGAACAAGCCCTGCTGTCAGCCCCTGAGGGGATGGCCGCGGGCCTGCTCGCGCAGGTCAGCAATGCCCGCACCGCCTGGCGCGCGGCGCAAATTGCCGCGGTCGATGCCTTCGCCGAGGGCCAGATCGCGACCGTCCGCCTGCGCCGCGCCAGCGGCGAGAGCTGAGCCCGCGGGGCGCGTGGCGCGCGACCGGCTTGGTGATCCGGCCGCCGGGCCGCGATCGGGACAGATCGCCCCGGCCACCTGCGTGCGACAATTAGAAGGAAGGCGGGATCGCCCGGTTGAGGCAGTCGCCCAGCACCGGCAAATCGAACGCGATCCTTCCCTGCTTGCGGCAATATTGGACCAGGTCGATCCCAAGCGCGCGAACCGGCGCCTTCAGCGCCTGGCCGCATCCCTCCGGCACGACGAGGACCTTGCGATACGTGTCGCCGAGCAAATGCTCATAGACATGCAATTGTCCGATCGCTGCGAAGATGTCGTGCGCATGCGGCGTCGACTTGATCTCGAAAAGGATTTTGGGTCCGCGGCCATAAGTGAACAGGTCCGGGCCATATTGGCCGACCCGATCATTGGAATGGTCGATGCCGAGGCAGGCCAACAGTCGACTGAGCGCCTTCCACACTTCGCCGTGCCGACGGCGACCCTTGCCGGCGCGACGTCCTGCGATTTCATAATCTCCTGTCGCCTC
The DNA here is from genome assembly GCA_041905385.1 of Allosphingosinicella sp. GTDB lineage: Bacteria > Pseudomonadota > Alphaproteobacteria > Sphingomonadales > Sphingomonadaceae > Allosphingosinicella. The sequence goes on along the minus strand of JAYRLF010000347.1, from coordinate 900 downwards.
CGGGCTGAGGCTGTGCTCCCAGTCCTGGACGGTGCCGAGATTGCCGAGCAGGGCGCCCGGCGCAGTCTTGGCAAGGCGCGCCCTGGCGCACAGGGCGACGAAGGCGGCGATATGTTCCTGGACGACCGCAGCCGGCCCGTCGAGCGGGGCGACCTTGTGATAGGCGCCGTCAGGACCCGCGCTGAACTGGACTGGGACGGGTTGCAGGCCAGTCGCGGCGATGAAGTCGGCTTCGGTCACCCGGCTGCCCGAGACGCTCATCCGGCCCTGGTGCAGCACCCAGCGACGCCCATCGCCGTCGCGTGCGAAGACTGCCTGGAGGTTCTGGTCGATGCCGCGCGGCGGCTGGTTGATCTCGACGATGATGTTGCTGCGGAAGTCGCTTGGTTTCTGGCCGAAGGCGTTCCAGTCGCGGGTGATGCCGGCGCGCCCCGTGGTCTTGCCGAACAGGCCCCAGATTTCCAGCGTCTCGTGCCACAGGACATCGTCACCGCCCATTGTCCCGATCGGCTCTGCGCCCTCGGCGAAAGACCGCCGCCACTGCGCCGCGGCTGCGCGTATCTCTGCCTGCGTCTCGATCGCTCTCATCACCATCTGCCTCCCCCGCCTTCCCAGTGCCCGGCGCCCTCCAACGGCAAACCGATTCCACGTAGCGAATGGTACGATCGGAACGGGTCGGAAGGGCCGGGAATGATCTCGAGAAATCGATCTTCTCTCCGCCGACTCTGGAAGTCAAATACGACATGTGCCAAGATCGAGCCAGGCCGCGGCGACTGTCGGCACGGACAAGTGAACAAATCGTTCCTATTCATTCACGCCATTATGGCAGCAATACCTCCCAAACCTGCTCAGGTTCGCACAGGGGACTACCGCAGCAGCAGCGATCTATCTGGCGTATTT
>JAYRLF010000346.1:0-4522 GCA_041905385.1 Allosphingosinicella sp. | reverse complement strand
GGGGATAATCGCCCAAATTTTGGTGGGTGATATAGGCTGACTTGCTTTAGCGAATTCGCTATGCGATATTTAGCGACTTAGCGAAATCGCGGAGTCGCGAAATGACGAAGTCTGTTGCTTTCATCTCCCAGAAGGGCGGCGTCGGCAAGTCCACCCTCGCCCGTCTGATTGCACGCGAAGCCGCCGCCGGCGAGTGGTCGGTTCAGATCTGTGATCTCGACACCCAGCAGCTCAGCTCGACGACCTGGGCTGCGCGCCGGGCCGAGGCAGGCCTCTCCCCTGCCCTGCAGGTCTCGCCGGCCGGCTCGGCCGCCCAGGCGCTTGCGGCTGCGCGCGATATTGACCTTCTTGTCATCGACGCCCCTGCCCGCGCCTCCGCGGCGACCCTCGAGATCGCCAAGGCGGTCGACCTCGTCGTCCAGCCGGTCTCGGCCTCTCTCGACGATCTGCATCCAGGCGTCCTGCTCGCGCACGAGCTGGTCAAGAAAGGCATTCCAGCCAGCAAAATCGCGTTTGTTTTGATCGGCGGCGTCGACACGGAAGCCGAAGAACGCGATGCGCGCGGCTACATCGAACAGGCGGGCTATGCCGCCCTGCCCGGCTCGATTCCGCACCGGCCGGCGTTCCGCCAGGCGCAGAACACCGGTCGCGCCTTGTCCGAGGTCGGACCGGCCACGCTGCGCAAGCGCGTGGGCGAAGTCGCCCGGGCGATCGCCGATCGGCTTGCGTGAATCGGGAATTCGCGTATTATCTAAATAGCGAAATAACGAATTAACGAGGTCGCTAATGAGCGCATTCGCGAAAAAGCCGAGCCGTCTGGGCGCGCCGCCGGCGCCAGCCGAGACGCTCGGGGTCACCAGCCAACCGGAGCATGCCCCGGCGCCAGCCCCCGTAGCCGAGCCGGCCCCAGTTGTCGCGCCGCGACCGATCGAGGCGATCAAGGACCTCAATTTCAAGGTGGGGGAGGGGTTCTTCTGGCGATTTAGCGATTTCGCTAATTCGCGACGCATGAAGAAGGCGGATCTGCTTCGGGCGGCATTCGCCCTGGCCGAGCGGCATCCGGACGAGCTGGCGCTGATCTTTGCCGAACAGAAGCCGCGCTAGCGAATTCGCTATAGCGAATTAGCGAAATACCACGTCCCAGGACCATAGCGAGGACGCCTATCCCGACCGCTTGGGCCGGAGATTGCCCGAGCCGCGATCTTGTGTTTTCGCTTATTCTTTACTTGCGATAAGTGACCGCGGCCGCAAACGAGCGGTTTTCCGCCAGACATTCCGATCGAGGATCGACGGGGCAGGGCGCCACACAGCGTCCGTCCACGTCGCCGCGCTATTTCCAATTTGACCGGTCAGCTATTCGCAAGCGCCTGATTCTTGCGACTGAATCGGGATTGTGGCATATTATTTTGGTACTTCTGGCATAGGTTCTCTAATAGATACTTAGAGAACGTCAGGCTTTCCCCGGATATCGCCGTGACCCCTCGCGTCGCCGCCCCAAAGACCAGCAAGGCCGCCATCCAGGAGCGCTTCCCGGATCTCGTCGCCCTCGACCGGACGGCGCTGCCCCCGATCACGGCCGGGCTCCTGGCCCTGGCGACGAAATTGGCCGCCGCCGATCCGGACTTTCACCGCAAGAAGGGGCCCAGCGCAGGCGACCACCACACGACCGGCTACATGGCGAAGCTCGGGGCGGCGATCGCCACCAAGTGGGGCGGGCAGGTCGAGGCCGAGCAGCCGGTCCCGTCCGACCTGGTCAAGTGGCGGATCGATTTTTACGTGCCGGCGGAATCAACCGCGATCGAGATCGCGCTCTCTTCGGCAAATCCCAATACCGAGATGGAGAAGGACATCTTCAAGGCGTTGTTCGCGCGCGAACAGGGCCTCGAGATCGAGCGCCTGGTCCTGATCGGAAAATCGGGAACACTGAAACGCCTCAACAATCCGGCCGCGCTCGTGACGCGGGATTTTGTGCGCCGGCACCACGGCCTCGCCGTGCTCGTACGCGAGTTCCCGAACGAAGAGGAGCATCCGTGACTGCTCTCCATCGCGCCATCCCCAATCCCGACGACCTGCTGGCCCTCGAGCCGGAGGCCCTTGGCGGGGTCATCTTGAGCGTCTGGAACGAACTGCAGCAGAACGGGATGGTGCACGCGCAGGCGCTCAACTACTTCGATCTTCATCGGGGTGTCGAAGATCGCCGTGGCCAGCGTGATGCCGTCGAGAAGGCCCTGAACGAGGCGTTCATCTGGCTGAAGCTTTCCATGCTCATCGTGCCCGAGCCCGGTGTGAATGGTCAGAATGGCTTCTGCATCCTGAGCCGGCGTGGCCGACGTGTTCTCGAGCAGGGCAATTTCGTCGAGTATCGGCGCGGCAGTCTGCTCTCGCGCGATCTCCTGCATCCAAGGCTGGCGGAAGCGGCGTGGCCGATGTTCGTCGCCGGCAACCACGACGCGGCCGTCCTGCAGTCCTATATCGAAGTCGAGGTCGCCGTCCGGCGGGCAGGGCGCTATGGCGACGACGAGATTGGTGTCGATCTCATGCGCCGGGCCTTCGGCCCCGACAATGGTCCGTTGACCGACCGGGAGGCGCCGATGTCCGAGCGCCAGGCCCTCCAGAATCTCTTTGCCGGCGCGATCGGCAGCTACAAGAACCCGCTCAGTCATCGCCGGGTCGGGTTGGACGCCTCGAAGGGCTCCGCCGAGATGATCATCCTGGCGAGCCATCTGCTGAACATCGTCGACCAGCGCGCGGCGGTCCGGAGATGACGGACCTCGTTCGAAAGAGCGATGTCCCGGCGATTGAGGGCGAAGCGCAGCGCCTCGAGGCCAAGGCGCTCGCCGACCGGACCTGGAAAGCTTATGCGGATGCGTGGGACCACTTCCTCGACTGGTGCGACGTAAACCGGTTCCGGGCTTTGCCGGCGGAGGTCGCGACCGTGCGGGCGTATGTCGCGGATCTAAGCCGGCGCTACGCGCCCTCGACCATCGAACAGCGGCTTGCCGCCATCAAGAAATGCCACGAGAAGAACGCTCAGCCGATCGACCTGCATGCGCTGGCCGATCTGCGCCGCGGCAACCGCCGCGACAAGGGCGCGACGCGCCGGCGCAAGGCTGCACTCGTCGATGCCGACCTGGTCGCGATCCTGAAGCGCATGGGCGGCACCTTGCCCGAGCTGCGCGACCGCTTGATCCTGTTGCTGGGGTTTGCGGGCGGCTTGCGGCGTTCCGAGATCGCGGGTCTTGATGTCACGCATGTGGAATTCAGCAAGGCCGGGGCCTTGCTCTATCTGCCGCACTCGAAGGGTGGGGATCCCGACAGCGACGTCGAGGTGCCGCTGGCCCGGGCCGGCCGGGCGATCCTGTGTCCGGTCCGGGCGCTGAAGGACTGGCTCGAGGCAAGCGGCTTCACCGAGGGACCGCTGCTGCGGTCCATCGATCGCTTCGGGAACATGTCGGACGGGCGGCTGACGGACGTGTCGATCCGGCGGATCGTGATCGCCCGGGCAAAGGCGGCCGGCTTCACGAAGCGGATCTCGACGCACTCCTTGCGCGCCGGCACGGCCACGGCGGCGATCGCTGCCGGCGCGCCGCTGACTCACGTGCAGCGGTTCCTGCGGCATAAATCGGTACAGACCACGGCCGTCTATGACCGCGGCGAGGGGGATAACCCGATGCGCCGCGTGCTCGATGCCGACGCCCCCGACGATCCGCCGCCGCCCATCCCGGTCAAGCGCGGTCCCAAGAAGGTGCCGGCGGCCGAGATCCTGACGCTCAACGAGTTTGCGCCGGCGGTTTCGGCCCCGTTGAGGCTGGATCGGCTGCAGCTCGAGCCGGTCGATCTTGCGCCGCTCAACGAGGCGCTTCGCTCGCTTGACCAGGCGACCGCGCGCGCGCGTACCGTCATCGCGGCCCTGCCGCCCGAGGAGGAACCATGACGACGATCCGGCTGGAAGCCCACGACTCCAAGCGGAACATCGCGCGACGGTATGAGATCGCCCGGTCGCCGGACCTGTTCGGCTGGACGCTGATTGAGCTGCGCTGGGGCCGCTGTGGGTCAACTCTCCGCGAGAAGGTCGTTGCTGCGCCGACGATCGAAGCCGCCGACCGGCTCGTTCGGTCGACCTTGCGCAAGCGGGCAGGGGCCCACAAGCGCATCGGTGTGGCCTATCGCGAGGTCCCAAAATGACCCAGCCGGACCGCAGTAGCCCGTCGATTGCGCCGCCGATCGACGCGGAGGCGCAATCTGTGTCGCGTGCGGAACTGGCCGCGTTCTTCGGATTGCAGCCCGAGCATCTGCCACCGGCGCATTCGATGGGTTTGCAGCGGCTGGTCGCCACTTATCTTTACGCGCGCACGCCCGGGTTCGACATCACGATCCTGCAGCAGATGCTCGACCAGGGGTCGTCTCAGAAAACGGAAAATAAAGCACGCTAAGCGTGCGTGGAGGCTGGCACCCAGCGGTACAGCGTCGGAATGGACACGCCGAGGTTCTTGGCCACGTCCTTGGGCGGCACCCCGCTGGC
>JAYRLF010000345.1:0-4542 GCA_041905385.1 Allosphingosinicella sp. | reverse complement strand
CGATCGCCGGCGACCCAGAGCCCGGCTCCGTTATCGAGTGTCAGGCGCTGGCCGCGGTCTTCGGCCTCGGGCTGATACAGTTCCACCGCGTCCTGCAGGATTCCGGCGAGGTCGGTCGGCGCGAAGCCGGTCGCGCCGCGCGCGGCCTCGATCCGCGAGATGCGAAGCACGGCATTAAAGATGGCTTGCAGCCGCTCCGCCTCCTGTACGGCATCGGCGATCGCGGCCGGGTCGGCCTTCTGCTCGAGCTCGGCGAGGCTTGCCCGCAGTCGGGTGAGCGGCGTCCGGAGCTCGTGCGCGACGCTGTCGGAGACGCGGCGGACCGCCTCCAGAGCCTGCTCGATGCGCTCGAGCATCAGGTTCAGCGTCGCGCCGAGCCGGTCGAAATCGTCGCCCGAACCGCGCACCGGCACACGCTCGGAGAGATCGCCGGCGATAACCCCGCGGGCGGTGGCCGCCAAGGAGTCGATGCGCCGTCCGATCGCCCGGCTCATCAGCGCGGCGCCGGCGATCGACAGGAGCAGCAAGGCCGGTAGCAGCCAGATCAGCGTTTCCTCGATGCCCTCCTGGCGTTCGTCCAGATCCTCGATGTCGCGGCCGATCAGCAGGCGGCTGCCGTCGGCGAGGCGGCGGTCGTGCACCAGCGCCTCCGATTCGTCCTCACCGCCTTCGCGCGCGACGTCGGCCTCGACATGGATCCACGCGTCGCCCTGGCCGTGGGGCCAGCTTGGCAGATTCGCCGTGACCGTCCGCGACTGCGGATCGATCAGGGCATGATAGGCCGCGCGCTCCGCCGGAGCGGCCGCGCGGCGCTCGAGCGCACGGGCGAGTGCGGCCGGCCCCGACCGGCGATGCAGCGCTTCGAACCGGCTCGATTCCGCGCGCAGCCCGTCCCGGACCGCCTCGAGCGGCGCGCGGATCGCGACCACGTAATAGAGCGCGCCGAGCAGCGCGACCGAGAGGACGAAAAGGGCCGCGTAGGTCACCGCCAGCCTGAAGGAGAGGCTGTGAACCAGTTTCACGAGGCGGTCCGGCCGATCGAATAGCCCGAGCCCCTGACCGTCTCGATCAGTGACGCCGCACCGGCGCGATCGAGCTTCTGGCGCAGTCGGCTGACATGCTGATCGATGATGTTGGTCTGCGGATCGAAACTATAGTCCCAGACATGTTCGAGCAGCATTGACCGGGTGACGATCCGGCCGGCATTGCGGACGAGATATTCGAGGATCCGGAATTCGCGATTGGACAGCTCGATTCTCGTGCCGCCCACCGAGACGAGCCGCGCCGCGAGGTCCACGACAAGCTCGCCGATTTGCAGTCGGGTCGCATTTTCCGCGGCGGGCTGCCGTCGCCCGAGCGCCTCGACCCGCGCGAGCAGCTCGGAAATCGCGAACGGCTTGGCCAGATAGTCGTCGCTTCCGGCCCGCAGGCCTTTGACCCGTTCGTCGGTATCGCCGAGCGCGCTCAGGATCAGCACGGGCGTGGAGTCTCCGGTGGCCCTGATCGTCTGCAGGATCTTGAGCCCGTCCACCTGCGGCAGCATGCGATCGAGCACGATCAGGTCGTAGCGGTCCGCGGCTGCCCGCAGCAGGCCGGTCCGGCCGTCGCCGCAATGTTCGACCAGATGCCCTTCCTGGCGCAGGGATCCGGCGACGAAGGCGGCAAGGCGCGGGTCGTCCTCGATCAGCAGGATCTGCATGCGGCTGTCTGACAGGAAGCCGCGGCGAGGTGAAGCCGGCGCGACTGAACATGGGCAAAATCAAATGTTGGCGCCACCGCCTCTCCATCCGCCTCGCCTAGACCGGCCAGATGCGGAACAGCCAATCCGGCAAGATCGGGCGAGGGAAGTCGGCAGTGGTAGGAGATCCCTGCTTCTGCCTGCGGCTGGCCGTCGGCTGGCTGCTCTGGGCCAGCCGCAACGTCGAGCGACGCGCGATGCCACAGGCCGAGGGCAATCGCCGATGGAGCTGATCTGCGAGCTGGTCGGCCATCGGCCCGGACCGATTGTCGGGCTGGGCCCCACTGGCGTGGAGTCCGTGGCGTGGCGTGACGGAGAATGGCATCTGGCTGATGATGCCGTCCACGGTCTCGAGGGTCCTGACCCGCGCGAACCGGCCTGATCCGCCCGATCGCCTGGCGAAATTTGCCAAATCTTGGTGGCCGATTTCGCCAACTCGATGGCGTGCGGGCCGGCGATTTTGACCATCTATTTGAAATCTAGAGCTTTTCTGATTCTGGCACGGTCCATGCTGAATGTCTTGCATCCGGGCGGTCCCGTTGGGCCGCTACGCCAAAGGAGCAAGACGATGCAGGCCAATCAGGGAAATCTCCTCACCCGTGACGACACCATCCTCGGCGTCTGCCAGGGGCTCGGCGAAGATCTCGGCTTCAATCCGCTCTGGCTCCGCATGGGCTTCGCGGTCCTGCTCTATCTGAATCCGATGGGCGCGATCGCCGGCTATTTCGGTCTCGGCATCGTCGTGCTCGCGACTCGGCTGCTGGTCCCGAACCCGCGCCGCGCCGCCGCCCAGCGCGCTGCGCAGGCCGAGCCGGAAGCGGTCGAGCAGGGCGAGCTGGCTCTGGCCGCCTGACCCGAGTTCAATCCTGGGAGGAGCGATCGCCGGCGGCTAAATCCCGCCGGCGATTTCGTTGATCTTTCGCGCCAGCGCCAGATCCTTCTCGGTCACGCCGCCGTCGCTGTGGGTCGACAGCAATATGTCGACCTTGTTCCAGACGTTCGACCAGTCAGGATGGTGATCGGCCTTCTCCGCTTCGAGCGCGACCCGGGTCATGAAGGCGAAGGCCGCGCCGAAATCGGCGAAGCGCAGCGTGCGGACGATGCCGTTGCGACCTTCGTCATAAGTCCAGCCGTCCAGCGCCTCCAGGCCCTGCACCCGATCGCTTTCGCTCAGCACCGCCACGGCTCTTCCTCCTTGCCTGTCCCGTCACTACCTGCCCTGCCATGGCCCATTGCCGAGGAACAGGCGCGACATGAGCTGCTCTACCAGACCCATAGTCCTTATGGGCGCAAGGCGCTCGTCTTCGCGCACGAAGCCGGTCTCGCCGACCGGCTCGAGGTCATCCACCAGGAAACCAGCCCGACCAACCGCAATGATGCGGTGTTCGCCGAAAATCCGCTCGGCAAGGTGCCGGTGCTGCTTCGCCCCGGCCTAGCGCCGATCTTCGATTCCGACGTGATCTGCGCCTATCTCGACACCTTGCACGACGGGCCCCGGTTGATTCCGGAGGCGGGCGAGGCGCGCTGGCAGGCGCTGACCATGGAGGCGGTGGCGCAAGGCCTGTGCGAAGCGGGGATCGCGGTCCGCTGGGAGACGGTCCGCCGCCCCGAGCCGCTCCGCTACGAGCCGCTCCGCGACGGCTATGTCGAGAAGCTCGTCGCCGGTTAGGACTGGCTCGAGGCGGCGCTCGCCACGGAAGCGCCGCTCCATGTCGGCCATATCGCCGTCGCGACCGCCCTGAGCTGGATCGAATTTCGCGCGCTGCCCGATTTCCGGACCGGCCGCCCCCGGCTCGGCGCCTGGCTCGACCGGTTTGAGGCGCGGCCGTCGATGCGCGCCACGCCGCTGTCCGGCGAGACCCAGGACTAGCGGATCGGGCCGGCCCAAGGCTCATTTCGGCATCGCCCGAAATTATTTTCGAGGGGCATGTCGATTCCCCCGAATCCCGTTCGTCGTCGAGATGCGTGGCCGCTTCCGGCCTGCACCAATTGAAGGAGACAGACGATGCGTGTGGTGGTTTTCGTGAAGGCGACCGAGGACAGCGAGCAGGGTGTGTTGCCCTCGACCGAGCTGCTCGAGGCGATGGGCAAATATAATGAGGAGCTGGTCAATGCCGGCATCATGGTCGGCGGCGACGGGCTGAAGCCCTCCTCGCAGGGCAAGAGGATCGCGTTCGACGGCCCGAGCCGCAGCGTGATCGACGGCCCGTTCGCCGAAACGCGCGAGCTGGTCGCGGGCTTCTGGATCTGGGAGGTCAAGGACATGGACGAGGCGATCGCCTGGGCCCGCCGCTGCCCCAATCCGATGCCCGGACCCAGCGAGCTCGAGATCAGGCCGGTCTATGAACTGTCCGATTTCGACGCCGTGCTGACGCCGGAAGTCGCCGAGCTCCACGAGAGCACGCGCGAGAAGCTCGCCGGCAACTAGGCGGTACCGACCGGAAACGGGAGCGACAGCCGGTCGCGCAAGGCCGGCTGCCGCCCACACCTCCCAGGAGAATTCGAATGTCCAAGATGATCTTCATCAGCCTGCCGGTGCGCGATCTCGCCGCATCGACCGCTTTCTACCGGGCGATCGGCTGCACCAAGAACGAGCAGTTTAGCGACGAGACGACCGCGTGCATGAATTGGTCCGAGACGATTTCGTTCATGCTGCTCAACCACGCCATCTATGCGACCTTCACCGACAAGCCGATCGCCGACGCGCGCCAGGCCAGCGCGATGATGGTGGCGCTCACCCTCGACAGCCGGGAGGCGGTCGATGAGATCGTCGCGGCGGCCGGCGCGAACGGCGGCAAGGCCGA